>DASYUH010000012.1 GCA_036001465.1 Candidatus Polarisedimenticolia bacterium | reverse complement strand
GAGCGCGCCGCCGTAGAGACCGATCGCCAAGGCGATCCCCCATGCGCGCTGAAGAATCGGGGCGACCCGGCGCGGGCGGGACACCAGAAGCGACGAAAACTCCGGCGCCGGCCCGGCTCCGCCGGCCGGCAGGCCGGGGGGCCCGTGCCCGGGTGGGGGGTCTGACTGTAGCGTGGAGGGAACTGCCCGTTTGGACTGCCGCTGCCGACTTCGGTGAGCCTCGAGCACGGGACCCCGTTGTGTTCCAGTTACGGTGTCGGCCCGGCCCCGGCCCCTCAGGCGGCCGGTGCGAGTAGGCCTCAGGGGGCCAGTTCAAGAAAGGGCCGGGCCGACCCTCCTTGCAATGACGAAACTGTACTGTCGGAATGCCGGCGTGACCGCAACGGACGATCGTCCACTGGTGCATCGGCACAGCGGACCCCAGGGGCATCCGCACAGCGCCCCCTCTCGCATGGCGAAACAGGTCCGCTTGATCTCGCCGAATCAGGACCTAAATTGCCTCAGGAGGTCGAAGATGACACGTCGCCAGCTCGCCCTGGGAACCCTGATCGCAGCCGCCCTAGTCCTGCCAGCCTGTTTCAGAAAGCCGGCCACCCTCCTGGCGGACGGCGCCAAGCGCAAGGAGATCATCGAGGCGCTGGTCAGCAATCCCGCCATGCGCGCGGAGGTCATCGACCGGCTGATCGGCCCGCCCGGGGACCGGGCGGCGGTGATCGACCGGATCCTCAAGGATGAATCCGCGGCCGGAGACCTGGTCGCCCGGATCATGGAACAGGACCGCGGCAAGGCCATCGTCGCCAGCAAGGTGGCTGCCGACCCGGCTGCCAAGACGTTCATCCGGATGCTGATGCTGACCGGAGTGATGGGGGAGTCGATGACCCAGCAGCAGGCCAACGCGCTGGGACTCGGCGACCCGTTCGCCTTCGGCAACCAGAACCGGACGATGCGTGACCTGAAGAAGGTCGGCGCCGTGATCGAGGCCTACGCCAAGCAGCACGCGAAAGAGGAAGGGCCGCGCTACCCGGTCTGCTCCGACTACAACAATCTGGACCGCTGCCTGGTCACCAAGCTCCCGCCCGGCAGTCTCAAGGACGTCCGCCTGACCGACGCCTGGGGTACCCCCTTCCAGTACCACACCGACAAGGAAGGGAAGGAGTACATCCTGGTCTCCTACGCCAGCGACGGACAGTACGACGACCTGGGGAAGGTCGGCCCGACGGAGTCGCCGAACTGCGACATCGTCTTCTCCAACGGCGACTTCATACAGTGGCCGGGATGGATCAGGCGGGCCGACTTCCGCTGATCGCCTGGCCGGTCTTCACCCCTCGCGGCTGAGCCCCTCCCGCACCCCCTCCCTCACGGGCAGTTTGGTCCGCAGGGGATGGACGATCCTGCGCGTACGGCGCGCTGCTGAGGAAAGGGGTCAAGTCGATCGGCCCCCACCGCCCCCGTGTGCCATGGACTAGGTTTAACGTTAAAGAAATTGAATTTAATATAATAATGGTGGTATTTAGTTCAAATAGTGTGATATTAAGCATTTCTACGTGACTCGAGCTGGCCCACGCGGGATCCCCCCGCAGCCGGTCGGCGCACGCGAAGGAGGAGCATGAACACGCCGCTGCGCTCATTTCTCGAAATCCCCTACGACCAGCTGGAGGAGCTGAACCTCCAGGCCAAGGCCGACCGCGTGTCCGGCAAGGATCCGGGCAGGATCCGCGAGGCCCGGATGAAGTACCTGACGGACGAGAGGCAGATCAAGGCGGTGAGCGTCTGCTTCACGGACCTCGAAGGGCGCTTCCACATGCTGGACTACGACAAGAAGTTCCTGCTCGGGTCCGCCGACAACCTGACCTTCGACGGCTCGTCCATCCGCGGCTTCTCACGACAGGCGGAGTCCGACCTGCGTCTCCGGATCGACTGGCCGGCGTTCTACATGCTGCCCGCCGACGTGTTCGGCCCGGGCAAGGTCCTGGCGTTCGGGGACGTCTGCGACCAGGACGGAAAGCCGTACACCGCGGACCTGCGCGCCCGGCTCAAGGCGTTCGCGGCCGATCTGCGCAAGAAGGACATGGTCGCCAACGTGGCGAACGAGATCGAGGGCTTCATCTTCAAGGGGCGGGACGCCGAGCGGCGCTACTTCGAGACCGGCCAGTTCGAATACGTCTCGACGGGCGGGTACTACCATTCGCTGCCCGGCGACACGCTGCGCAAGTTCATCGATACGTCGGCCGAGGTGCAGCGGGCGCTCGGGTTCGCGAACGAGAAGGACCACCCGGAGGTGGCCCCGTCGCAGTTCGAGATGAACTACGGCTACACCGAGGCCACGGTGGCCGCCGACCAGGTGCAGCTCTACAAGCTCATCGCCCGCCAGGTCGCTGCGCAGATGGACCTGACCGCGTCCTTCCTGCCGAAGCCGGTGGCGGACGTGAACGGCAACGGCTGCCACACCAACATGTCGATCGCCAAGAACGGCAAGAACATCTTCCACGACAAGAAGGGCCAGGATGGGCTGAGCACCTTCGCCTGGGACTTCATCAACCGGATCCTGGCGAACGCCAACGACATCTGTCTCATCCTCAATTCCAGCGTGAATTCGTACCGCCGGCTCGACCCGCACTTCGAGGCCCCGAACCAGATCAAAGTCTCGGCCTCGGACCGCGGCTCCATGGTTCGCATCCCGATCGGCAACGAGCGCACCGCGCGGATCGAGGTGCGATCGATCGCCCCCGACGCCAACCCCTACCTCGCCATCTACGCGCTCTTCCGCACCGGGCTGGAGGGGCCGGAGAGCGGCGACGACAACGATGGCAAGCGCCCCCGGACCCGCTTCCTCCCCGACAACATCCACGACTCCATCCGCATGTTCAAGGGGAGCCAGTTCGCCCGGGATCTGCTGGGCGAGCAGGTGCACGAGAAGTACGCGGAGCTGAAGCTCGCGTCGGCCGAACGGTGCGCCAAGGCGCTCGGTGCGATCATCAAGCGCAGCGAGATCCAGTTCCACCACGAGGTGACCAACCAGTACCTCTGGGGCCAGTTCTAGCTAGGAGCCGGTCCGAGCAGGGGGTGAGGCGCGCTCCGGGCGGGGTGCCTGCATGACGGCCGCTGCCGTGAGCGCCACGGCCAGCAGGAGCCCCAGCCCGCCGACCGGGACGAGCAGGATGCCGAGACCGGGATCGCCGGCGTAGATGACGATCCCGCCGAGGAAGAACCCGCCCGGAAGCAACACGGTCGCGCCGAGCAGCGCGGCGGACGCGACGCGCTGGCTTCCGCCCGCCCACGAAAGGTGCCGCACCGTCAGGGCGAACAGGATGTTCAGCATCCCCAGGAGCGTTCCGTGCGCGTGCGCCAGCGTCCACATGAGGCGGCGCGCCGAGTTGCCGACGTCGAGGTACCAGCCGACCTTGTAGCCGTGCAGCATCTCGAGCACGGCGCCCAGCGTCAGGAACAGCAGAACGGCCAGCCATCCCGCCGCCAGGTGCCGGCGGACGGCGCGGTGCAGCTCCGGGGCTTCCTCGTCCCGAGTCATGATCCCCATCCTACTCGACCAGCTCGATCGCACGGTCTTCCCGCCGGCCGAGCAGCCGCAGGAAGGCACCCAGATCGAGCCGGCCGTCCGGATGCAGCAGCAGGGCCTCGCGCCCCTGGCCGGAACGCGGGTCCAGCCGCCACTGTGCCATCACTCTCTGCGCGGCCGCCTGCCGCCTCTCCGCCGGCCCCGCGAAGTCGTAGTCCAGGCGGTCGAATCCAGGCAGCCTGCGCAGCGACCGCTGCGCGATGTAACGCACCGCGTCGTACGGGTCGTTCAGAAGCGGCGCCAGGTAGGCTGCCTGCCAGTCGCTGCCCGCGGCGGCGCGGGCCGGCTCCCATCCCATCGACCACGCCATCAGCGCCCGCTGCCCCGCGTCCCCCTTCAGCGTCCACAACACGCCGGCGGCCACCCTCCGCTCCTCGTCGCCGAGCCGCGGCCGGTCGGTGCCATACCACCGGTTCAGATGCCCCGCCGTCCACTCGAGCGTGCGATCCAGGTGGCACTGGTTGCACGCATTGGGCCGCCCCGTGGCCAGGCTCTCCTGCGCCGTCGGGCTGCTGACCTGGTGGCTGCGGATCGCCTTGAGCAGGCCGTACGTCGTGTACGGCATGTGGCAGTTGTAGCACCGGCTGCCGGCCGAGCCGGCCGCGTGATGCGTGTGCGCGGGGATCTCCCTGACCTGCTCCGCGTGGCACTGGAGACAGGCGCGGTCGCCGTCCATGCCCTCGACCAGCTGATCGTCGGTCCACTCCGCGCGCCGCCGCCCGTCACGCTCCGACTGATGCATCGTGTGGCACGACAGGCAGGCCAGCTGCCGCGCTCCGCGCCCCCGGGCGAAACAGGGGGATTCGATCAGGCCGTTGTGCTCGCGGCCCGCCACCCGGACCATGCCGTCGGACCAGAAGCGCTTCGGCAGGAAGTCCGGGAGATGCTCTTTCAGGTAGGTGACCGTCTCCGGGCGGCTGAACTGCACCGGCGGATAGGACAGGTCGAGCTCGCCTCCGGGACGGTAGGGGGAGCCGTCGATCTTCCAGCGCGCGAAGTCCGCGCCGCGCATCGCCGCGACGAAATGGCACTGGCCGCAGACCTGGGACGAGAGCCGGGCGTCGAGCCGCGCCGGCTGGGTGATGGTCTCCTGCCTGCCGCCGCGCCGGTGATGCGCGTAGCGGCGCCACGGAGACTGGTTGTCGCGCACGTGGGCCTCGCCGGGACCGTGGCAGGCCTCGCAGGCGATGCCGAACTCGGAGACGCGCGAGTCGATCGCCCCGTCGTCGAGCAGCCGCGGCTGTCCGCGCGTGGCGTGGCAGGAGATGCAGGTGTCGTTCCAGCGGCCGGTTTCGACCCGGACGCCCGCCACGGGCGGCTTGAGGAAGGCGGCGTCGCGCGGGATCCAGCGCTGCGCCTCGAACAGGTAGACGAGGGGGAGCTGCTCAAGCTTCCGCCCCTCGCCCGAGGCGAACCAGTACACCTGCATGTGATGGGAGCCGGTGACCAGAGCGATCCGGCGCCGGACCCGCTGCGGCCGCGCCCCGGCCGGAGGCGGGTTCCAGAACTCCTCGGTCTCGACCCAGAACTCCTCGCCGCGCCGGTCGAGCTGGTACGTCAGCCCCTTCGCCGTCACGGTCCGATGGTTGAAGTCCCCCTTCACATATTCGGGCGTGGCGATCCGGGTCATGGTGCGATGGAAGGAGGCGCGCCAGGTGTCGTATTGCTGCGGATGACAGGCGCGGCAGGCCTGCGAGGAGACGTAGCCTTCCTGGTGGACTTCCGCAGGGATGCCGGCGGGGACAGCGGCCGCCATCTTTTTTACGCGCGCCTGCTGCCGCACGCCCAGCACCGCGATCGCCACGCCGATGCCGCACGCGACCAGGATCCACGCCTCACGCCGGGAAGGCGCGCGGCGCGCCAGGATCGGCAGGGGCGCCAGCCCGAGCACGAACAAGACAAAGACGGCGATCGATTCGGAGCCCATCGGCAGGCACAGCTTACCAAAAGGGGGTCGCGGCGCCACCACCGGCGGCCGCCGGCAGAATTGCAGGCTGTGAGAAGTGCGATGCCCAGGGCCTAGAGAGCGCCCAGGTAGACCAGCAGGTCCTCGACCTCGTCGGGGCCGATCTTCTCGGTCGATCCCAGGTCTTCGAGATATTTCAGCTTCGCCGGGATGAGCGCGCGCAGAGTCGGGTAGCGCCCGTCGTGGAAGTACGGCGCGGTGGTGGACACGCCGCGCAGCGACGGGACGTTGAAGGTGCCGCCGCTGCCGATGTCTTCGTTGTCCGGCTTGGCGAACACCGGCGGGACGTGGCAGGCGTTGCACGACGCCTTCAGGAAGACCTGGTAGCCGCGCTTCGCGGCGGCGGGGGCCGCGTCGCTCGCCGACCCGTCCGGATTCAGGTTGGGGTTGTTCGCGAACTCGAGCGAATCGAGGTAGGCGACCAGGCTCGTCAGCTGATTCTTGGTCGGCTCCTTCCCCTTCATCCGGTTCATGATGATCCCCTTGATGTTCTCCTCGAGCGTCTTCCCGCCGGCCCAGCTGTAAGGGGCCGTGTCCTTGACGCCGTAGAGAGACGGCACGCTCCGCCCCTCGGGTGTCCCGTCCTTCACCACGTCGACCCCCACGTACGTCTTGTTGTCCGTGTGGCCGCCCCGCGGGTGGCAGGAAGCGCAGGCGTACTTGCCGGTTCCCGAGAGGGACGTGTCGTTGAACAGCAGGAGGCCGGTCTTCACCGGATCGGCCGGGGCGGCCTTCGTCTTCGGCGCCTTCTGCGCCGGCGCGGGAGCGGCCGCGGCCAGGAGGCCGCTGGCCAAACCGAAGGCGAGAGCGACGGCGGGGACCATCAGGGCTTGAGCGCGCATGGCTTTCATCCACCTCCTGGACGTGACCGCGTGTCGGGTCGAGAGGGAAGAGTCTACGCTCACCGGCACGGATTGCGCCAGACCCTGGTCGGAAACACTGCTAGCGGATGAGGCTTCCCTGGACGGCCCGGCGCACCGCCTCGCTCCTGGTGCGCGCGCCGAGCTTCGAGATGATGCTGCTCACGTGCGTCTCGACCGTGCGCGGGGAGATGTCCAGGCGGGAGGCGATGTCGGCATTTCGGAGGCCCTCGTGAAGGCACTCCAGGACTTCGATCTCCCGGACGGTCAGGTCCCATGTCGGGTTGCGGCTCTCGCTCGCCGAGTCCGAGGCGTAGCTGCGCATGATCTTCGACGCGATGCGTGGCGGCAGGATGACGCCGCCCCGGGCGATCTCGTCGAGGGCCGCGATGAGGTCTTCCTGGGGGCAGTCCTTCAGCAGATAGCCATGGATCCCGATGCGGGCGAGGGCGCGGACGTACTGGTCGAAGTCGTAGCCGCTGAGGACGAGGATCTTGACCTCCGGCCACTCGCGGCGCAGGCGCCGGGCCAGATCGATCCCGGAGGGCCCCTGAATCCGAATGTCGAGAATCACGATGGAGGGGGCAGCCTGCTGCATGATCTTGATCGCCTCCTCGGCGCTGGCGGCTTCACCCATGACCTTGAACCGGCTGTAGCGGGCCAGGCGGTTCCGGATTCCCTCGCGGAACATGCGGTGATCATCGACCAGCAGGATCTTGATCGGTGAATTCATTGCTCACCGTGAACGACGTACGGGATGTGGGCCGAGACCATGGTCCCCGTCATGCCGTCCGACTCGATCGAGACGCTCCCTCCGACCTGCCGAAGGCGCTCGCGCATTCCCGGGATGCCGAGGCCGCGCATCAGGTTGCCGGCCATCGCGGCGCCGCTGCCGTCATCGGTCACGGAGAGATCGACACCGTGGGTCGTCTTCGTCAACGAGACGTGGATCGACCGGGCGTGACCGTGCTTGAGCGCATTGCTCACGGCCTCCTGGGTGACGCGGAAGAGGGCCAGCTCGGCGTTGGGCGCCAGGCGGTCGTCCTCGGTCATGCCGCGGAGCGTCAAGCGTGGCGTCACGGTGAACCCCTGGGCGGTCTGTTCCAGCAGCCACTCGAGGGCCGGGACGAGCCCCAGGTCGTCGAGGATGGCCGGCCGGAGGCGGGCGCACAGCTCGCGCAGTTCCGCGGCGAGCTCGCGGGCCACGCCGTTCCTGTCCCGGAGGGCCACATCGGCGACGCCGCCGAGCAGGATCGCCTTCTGAAGCGGTCCGTCATGGAGGTCGCGCGCGATGCGCCCGCGCTCGGCCTCCTGCGCGTTCGTCAGGCGCTCGCTGACCTCGCGCAGCTCCGCAAGGAGGCTCGTTTCGCGGATCGCGAGCGCGAGGATTGGGGTAACGGTCTCGACGAGGCGCCGCTCCTCGTGGAGGAAAATCTCGCCTCGCTCCTTCGGCCCGAGTACCAGGAACCCCAGCAGGTGACTCCCGGCCTCGAGTCGGGCGATGAGCAGCATGTCGGAGTTCCACCGCATCTCGGACACTCCGCGCTCGCCGAGATCCATCTCGAGAAGCCGCCGCCGCACGAAGGTGATGCTCTCGTCGGCGCGCGGCCCGGCGGACGCGGCCACCCGCATCGTCTCGACGGTGGTTCCCAGGAACAGGCTGACGGCCTCGAGCCGCAGCGACTCCTTGATCTTCTTCACCATGGCTGCGACCACTTCCTCGACATGCGCGCTGCCGAGAAGGTCATAGCGCATCGCCGCCAGCAGGGTCCCCGAGTCGACCTTGTCGCGATAGAAGAATCGATCGACCAGGGCCCGCACGCCGCGAGACAGGACGTGAACGAGGAGAGCCGCGAGCGCCAGGAGCGCCGCGGTGACCGATGCGGGATAGGTCGCACGCAGAGACCCATCGACCCGGGAGTCGATCGCGACGACGAGGAGGAACACGACAGCCAGCGTGACGACCGTCGTGATGCCATAGACCATGCCGCGGTGCACGAGACGGCGGATGCCGAGAACCTGGTGGCGGAGGATCGCATAGGCGAAGGTCAGGGGGATGACGCCCAACAGCACCGCGGTGACGCGAGCGGGCACGAGATCGTGGTGCACGGCGCTTTGCGGAATCAGGGTGAGCCCGACGAAGGGCAGCGTGCCGCAAGCGATGCCGGTCAGTGCAAGTCGGGCGTCTCGGACGGAGCGTGGAGTGTCCGGGACCGCGACTCTCCGTGCCAGCACGATCAGGGCCGTGAGCACGCTCCCCACGAAGTACAGGGCGAATGCGACCCGCACCTGGCTGTAGAAGGAGGGATGGATGAAAAGCGAGACCAGGTAGCCGCCGAGTACGATGCCTCCGGCCAGCCAGGAGAGCCGGAGGGCGGTCCGGGATCCGCTCCAATCGCCCACGAAGGCTGTAGTGAACGCGGGCAGGGATGCCGCCAGACCCAGGAGGCTCAGGAACTGAACGACGAGCGACCACGGGGAATGGGGGCCGCCGGCCGCTGGCGCCACTCCGAGCGCAACCCCCGTGAGCCCGGTGAAGAGGGCGAACAGCCGGGCGACCGGTGTATCCGGGCGCCGCACCAGGACGACCGCACCGAGGAGAACAAAGAGGGCTCCGGTCAGCCAGAGGGAGGTCCTCGCCCAGGGTGCGGCAATGGTCCCGGCCGTCGCGTGCGCCAGAAAGCTCTGGCCGTGCGGGGAAAGCAACTCGGCCTCCCTCAACGGATGGAGGCGGACGGCGGCACGTGCGTCCCGACCGTTCAGCGAGACGACGCGCATGCCTGGGCGCGCACCATCGTGCCACGCGTGTCCGGCCGGCATGACCCAGGCGACGCAGACATCATTCCCACACTGCCCCAGTCTGAGACCGAGCTCGCCCGGACTCTGGATCGCAAAGTTCGCAAGGACGACAACCAGAGAATAGGCAAGGAGGATTGCGGACGCTCCCAGCCGTGACCCGTCAGGCGACCAGACTGCTCCGTACGGCGCTGAGAACCTCCCCAGCGCCCGAGTCCACGCTCTCGAGAAAGCCGACGAGTCCCCCGACCGCATATCCCCGCCGCGCCAGCAATGTCAGGTCCTCTTCGGCCCGACTCATGTACGCATGGGCGAGTATCGACACGTACAGCCGGGCGCCCGAGGACTCGTAAGTGTCACAAATGTCTTGAGATAGAATACCATCCACCGGCACGGGAGAGTCAATTCCCTGGCCGTAGAAGACCACCGGCAGGGTGGCCTTCCGCTGCGCCAGGTCGGAGGAACGGCCCGGAGCGCACGCATCGCGCAGATCGTCGACGAGCTGCGCCAGCGTGAACGTGTGATAGCCAAACCGCTCGAGGAGGGCGACCCCCTCCCCATCCGCCCCGGCAACGCGAGCCACGAAGCCGGTGACGAACTTCCCAAGACCGCCGGCCTTCAGGCTCGTCATCTGGAGAGCCTCCTCGAGCGTTGCCCTGCCGCGTCCCTGCAGCCCCGCGTCCAGGGACTGTCCGGCACATGCTTCACTGTACGCCCTGCAAAAATGATCCAGCGCGGCCGATCGGCCGGGAGTGTCGGCTGCCGCCTCCATCGCCGTCGCGGCTCCCGCCGTGAGCAGGGCGATCGCGAGGCCAAGGTCCTCGCCTCGTGTCCCGCCGGCCGCGTCGGCCACCTCGTCGAAGACGTACGCGGCATTCATCTGAAGCTCCACCGCGGCAGCGGCGAGAAGCGCACTCCTTCCCGGGGGCTCACGAGTGACCGCTTGGTGCACCCTGAGGGCCAGCGTACCGGCCTGGCACGATCCGTCCGGGTGGAGAGCGAATCCCGGCCGTCCGAGCAGCTTCAGCAGATCCGCACGGATCGGCGCCGCCATCCGCGTCGCGATGACCTCCTGGATCTGCTCACGCAGCGGCTCTAACATGATGTCAGAACCAGGGGTGTTCCTTGTCCTTGGGGACGCCCTGCCTCTGGAGTCTCACGCCTTGGGCCAGGGAAGCAACGGCGCGAACAAACTCCTCGAGCCCGGCGCGGGACAGCCGGACCTCGAGATCGTGAAGCGAGATGGACCCATCACTCTGGCGAGAGCCATTCAGTGCTTCGGCGAGAGCTGTAACCTGCATCGGCTTTCCTCCACAAAGGTTCAGGGTATTGTCCTCTCGCGCGCTCGGGAAGGCATCGGGGGTGGACCCTGACCACCGTGCGTGGTAACACGGATGCGACGTAGGCGGCGGTTTCCACGTACGTAGATTGGTCAAAACCACGGATGACTTTGCGGCGCCCGGCAGACTAAAACTTGCTCCTGGCCGCCTTCCCAGGGCTGAAGCGCGCGCGGAAGGACACGGTCGACGGGGTGATCGACGGGCGCACGATGAGGCACGAACGTTTCGGGGTCGGCATCTCCCCACGCTCCTCGCGGTCGAGCGCGGGCGGCTTCGTGCGTGACGGAGGCGCTGGAGCAAGAGGACCGCAGAGGTGGTGAACGCGCGGGACCGTGTCGCCGGCCCCAGCCCGTGTTCTCCGCGCCGCGCCGCCGGGGATCGACGCACGTGCCCGATGGTCATGACCGCGGGGTGACGGTCATGACCAGGAGGACCCCGCCGAAACGGCGAGCACGCGCAGGCCTCAACCCGTCGATCGGAATCACGCGCGCCGAGCAGGTCCGGTTGGCTCAGCGGATGGAGACGATCGGCAGGCTCGCGAGCGGCCTGGCGCACGACTTCAACAACCTGCTCACGGCGATTCTCGGACACTGCGATATCCTCATCCGACGTCTCCCCGAGGAGGCGCCTACCCGGAAAGGCATCGAGGAAATCCGCACGGCCGGGGAGCGGGCGGCGGGACTCACCCGCCAGCTTCTCGCCTACAGCCGCCGGCAGGTCTTGAAGCCTCAGGTGCTCGACCTGAACGTCAGCGTGACCACGCTGGTTCCCATGCTTCGACGCCTGATCGGGGAGACCATCGAGCTGAACCCGGCGCTGCAGCCGGACCTGGGACACGTCGAGGCGGACGCGAGCCAGATCGAGCAGGTCATCATGAACCTCGTGGTGAATGCGCGCGACTCGATGCCACGCGGCGGCCGGGTCGTGGTCGAGACGTCGAACGCCGACCTCGACGAGACCTTCGCCAAGAAGCACGTTCCCACGCGCCCGGGGAAGTACGTCATGCTCGCCGTGAGCGATACCGGCAGCGGCATGGACAAGGCGACCCAGGCGAGCATCTTCGAGCCGTTCTTCACGACCAAACAGCTCGGCAAGGGGACGGGCCTCGGCCTGGCGACGGTCTATGGAATCGTCAAGCAAAGCGACGGATATATCTGGGTCTACAGCGAGCCCGGGATGGGTTCCACGTTCAAGATCTTCCTGCCACGCGTGGATGCGGAGGTCACCCAGGAGAAGGTCGGCGAGACGACCCCGTCGCTCCCGAGCGGCTCAGAAACGGTGCTCCTCGTCGAAGACGATCGCACCGTGCGATTGCTGGCCAGCGAAATGCTGCAGATGAACGGCTACAAGGTCCTCAAGGCGCGCAGCGGCCGTGAGGCGCTCGACCTCGTTCGCCGGCACGGTCATCCCATCCACCTGCTGCTCACCGATGTCGTCATGCCCCAGATGAGCGGACGGCAGCTGGCCGAGGGGATCGCCGGCATCCACCCCGGCATCCGCGTGCTCTACATGTCCGGCTACACGGATGGCGTGATCGGGCATCACGGCGTCCTGGACGCCGGTGTCGCCTACCTTCAGAAGCCCTTCACCGCGGACCTTCTGGCTCGCAAGGTGCGCGAGGTGCTCGACTCCCGTGAGAGTCGCGGCCCTGGCGAGGCATCCAAGGAAGCGTAACCCGTCTTCCCGTCCGGCAGGACGACGTGTGACCCCTTCGGGCGTGCTCCTGCGTAAGAGCAGGCAGGGAGGCACCTGCTTCCGCTTCCAACATGGCAACCAGGGGGGATGTGATGAAACTCGTAGCCAGAAGGGTCCGCCGTGCAGCCTGCGCCCTCGCGACGGCGCACGCCCTGTTGATGACGTCCGTGGTGCTCGCGGGGGTGACCGTCAGGGACATCAACCCCGACGACTCCGAGCGCTACAAGACGTCGACCCCGGCCGACCCGACCGCCAACGGCTCGGGAGGGCGGGTCAACAATCTCGCGAGCGTCGCCGGCTCGGCTCAGAATCTCGTCTTCTACGCGGCCTCCGAGTGGGGAGGGCTGTTCAAGAGCACGGATGGCGGGCGCACGTGGGACCATCTGCCCGGACACGTGCCGGTCGTGGCCCAGGACGTCGCCGTCGACCGAAGCCATCCGCAGATCGTCTACGCGACGTCCCGCTATGACGGACGTCTCGAGCCCCGCTCGGGCATCCAGGTGAGCAACGATTCAGGGGCGACGTGGAAGCACCCGTCGACGGCCGTCCCGATCCCCGGCCTGAACGCGCCGGCAGGATTCAGCTGCTCCCCCGCCAAGGCGCTCGAGGAGCCCGCGGCGTTCGGCATCGGCCTTCGTCCCGACGCGGCCGGGACCGTGGTGATCGGCACGAACTGCGGGGTGGCCATCAGCAACGACTTCGGCGCGACCTGGAGATTCCGGGATCCAACCCCGGCGACCCCGGCGGGGGTGGTATGGGACGTGACCGTCCAGGTCGGGGGGGCGCAGGGCTCGGGGATCATCGACCTCTGCGGTGATGACGGGCACTGGCGCTCCGAGGACGGGGGTGAGAGCTGGATCGGCGGGGCGATGTGGTGGAGCGCGGGGGCCCAGTGCTCGATCGCGGTCTCCCCGGACGAGGAGGACGTGATCTTCATCACCGAGAACCGACAGGACCTCGTCTACGAGTCCGATGATGGCGGCGCCAACGGCAATGCCAGCTGGAATCCGATCGGTGGCACCGGAAGGCCGCCGGGCAGCGTCGCCGTTCCCAAGAACCGGATCCCCTTCGTCGTCACCAACGACCGGTCGGATTCAGGCGGCACTCAGAGCTTCGACCTCTGGTTCGGCGACGAGGAGATTTTTCGCGTGAGCTGTCAGACGCCACCGCTCCCCGGAAACTACAAGCAACAGCGCTGCGACGCGCCCTCCGCCTGGTTCGAGATCCCCCTCAACGTGACCTACCACGGCGACATGGGGGATCTCGAATTCAAACCGACCGACTCAATCGACGCCTGCCCCGTCCTCGTGTCCTCGGATGGCGGCGTCTATTACCAGGATCCGACCGGGCTGTCGCTCACAGAGTGCCAGAGCCCGACGTTCAAACAGCCGACCGCGTCCCCGCACGCCGCCTGGCTGTGGGGGATGGACGGAGCGAATCAGCCGGGCGACACCGTGGACCTCTACTTCGGCGCCCAGGACATCGGCGGGTGGGCGGCGACGGACGCACAGAACACGCCCCCCGCCACCTGGTCGGACGCGACGAGCTTCGGGAACGGCGGCGACGCGATGGACATGGCCGCGGATCCAAGCCGCGTCGTGGGGTACCACCTGAACGGCCTCTACCTCCAGGGTCGGGGCCTCACGGGCGGCGGCGGCGTCAATCTGCCGGCCGCGTGCGAGAGCGTGAATGGGGGGAACGGGCTGGTCCGATTCCGCTTCGCCCCCCAGGTCGCGCGATTCGACGACAAGAAGTATGTGGTGCTGTGCGAGTGCGGGGGAGTCTACATCACCCAGGACATCACGGCGGTCGACGGGGCCGGCAATGCGGCCGTCCAGTGGACTCAGATCGGCGCCGGCAGCACGCCTCCCGACCCCTGCGGCATCAGGGTCTCGGTTGCGCCGGGCGACCCGACCTCGCCGGTCTTCTATCTCCAGGCCCGTCAGCTGGGTTCGGGAGTCGGTGCCTGCTGGCAGTGGACGAATCTTGGCAACGGGTGCAACGGAGGTGCGAGCGACAATGTCGGAGACGGCCTCTACAAGTATGTGGGAACGGACCCGAACCAGGCATGGCAGCGCGTCGACGGCGGCTCCGTGATTCACGGCGACGGCACCGTCGAAACGATGACCGGAGGCGTTGGGGTCTTCGGCGCGGACCCCACGAACCCGATGCGACTCTATGCCTCGAACCTCCGCGATCAGAGCCATGGGCCGCGGATGGTCTATTCCAATGACGGCGGCGCCACCTGGCGCGAGGACCACAACCTCGATCGGATGATGACCGGGGACGGTCAGTTCCGGTATCGCAACGAGACCGGTCCCACGCCCTTCGGAGGATTCAGCGGCTATCCGCAGCCGAGCCTCGTCGCCTTCGACCGGTTCGACGCCAACCTCGTCGTGGCCGGCGGGAGGGACTCCGGGGTCTTCCTCAGCACCAACGGTGGCCAGGACTGGGGGCTCCTGACGGATCCGCTCGATCCCGGAAGCTCGCATGTCGTCCATATCCCCCGCCCATGGTTCGCGCACTTCCACCACAGCGCGAGCGGAACGGTGGAGCTCTACCTCGGCACGCTGGGACGGGGCGTGTGGCGGATCGACATCCGATCCCCGCTCGCGAGCGCGGGGGGCCCTTACGTGACACCCGAGGGAACGGGCCTGATTCTCGACGCGAGCGGCTCGAGCGAGCCGGACGGCAACCCGCTCACCTACGAGTGGGACCTCGACGGTGACGGCGAGTTCGACGACGGCACGGGGCCGAACCCCGCGTTCGGCGCCGTGGGACAGGACGGGGTCTTCCCCGTGCGCGTCAAGGTGAGCTCGGAAGGCGCATTCGCGATCGCCTCGGCGACGGTCACGGTCACGAACGTGGCCCCCTCGATCCTTCCGGGCTCCGACGCGCCGCAGGACGAGGGTTCCCCCGTCCACCTGAGCGGCCTGGTGACGGATCCGGGCTGGCTCGACCCGCTGACCGCCACGGTCGACTGGGGTGACGGTACCCCCGCCGAGCCGGTCCTGGGCCTGGTCGAGCACGCGCCGCCCGACGCCACGCTCGGCTTCGGTCTGACCCATGTCTACGGTGACAACGGGAGCTTCACGGCGACCCTGTGCGCCATGGACGACGACACGGCCACCTGCGCGCCTCTCGCGCTCTCGATACGCAACGTGGATCCCACGGCCGAGATCGACCGGGCGGGCTCCGTGCTGGTCGACGGAACGCCGACCTTCATCACGCAGGCCGGGCAGCCGCTGGATTTCGCGGGGAGATCGGTCGATCCCGGCAGCGACGATCTGACCTTGAGCTGGGACTGGGACGACGGATTGCCCGCGCCGGACGCGATGACACTCTCGCCGGTCAACCCGCCGGGCCCGGACCCGTTCCCCAGCCCGAGCATCCAACCGCGCGACGTGACCGACCTGCAATCGCATGCCTTCTCGCAGGCCTGCTTCTATGAGATTGGCTTCCGGTCGCAAGACGACGACGGTGGTCTTGCTCTCGACACCGCCAAGGTGATCATCGTGGGGACTGCGAGAAAGACGCGCTCCTCAGGCTACTGGAAGCGCCAATACGATGTCCCGTCCAAGTCGGACTTCGACGCAACCACCCTGCAGTGCTATCTCGACATCGCGGCATACATGAGCCAGGTCTTCAACGAGGTCCGGGACGCCTCGGGCTTCGACAAAGCGACGACCATCCTCGCCGAGCCGAGAACCGGCAACGTGCTGGACTCTCTGGACCGGCAATTGCTGGCCGTCTGGCTCAATTTCGCCAACGGCGCGGTCGCACTGAACGACCTGGTGGATACGAACGGCGACCGCGTGCTCGACGACACGTTCGGCGATGCCGTGGACAAGGCCGAGGCCGTCCGGCTGAACCCGGGATCGAGCCGAAGCGAGATCGAGCGGCAGAAAAACATCATCGAGCGGATCAACCTCTGGGACGAGAAGTGACCGTGCGACGCGCGGGAGCGCGGATGTGCGAAACAGGCGGGGTGGTGCGCCCAGCAAGACTCGAACTTGCGACCTTCGGATTCGTAGAAAGTCCATAGGGACACCGATCACCAGGGGCATGACGTCGGGAGCACGGCTTAGGGCTGGTCGTCGTCCTCCACGCTTCGGACGCGGGGCGGC
>DASYUH010000011.1 GCA_036001465.1 Candidatus Polarisedimenticolia bacterium | reverse complement strand
CCGCGGAGGGCGAGACGCGCGTGTCGTCGTAGGCCGTCGTCACGAGACCGGAGGCGAGGCACGAGGTCGCCGACCCGAGGCCCGAAGCGCCGAGGGCCAGGAGGCCGCCGCCCGCGATCTCGTAGGTCACTCCGGGGCCGGCCCCCGCCGGCTGGTTGGCGTCCCAGGTCAGGTGCGCGGGGGAGGCCGCGCCGACTGCGAGGCCGGTCACCTCGACGGGCGTCAGGTACGGAGCCGCCGCGTCGCCGGGGGAGCAGTCCTCGCCGTTCAGGTGGCCGTCCAGGTCCCGATCGGCCCCGAGCCTCAACCCCGAACCGAGGGTCGCGCACAGGAAGCTCACCGGCCCGGTGGCGCCCTGGCGCAGGTTCAGAGTGCTCACCTGCGCCTCCCCGGCGACGTCGGTTGTCCAGAGCCCTCCCGACCCGATCCCGCCGTTCAGGTAATAGCTCCGCAGGCGGCCGGACGCGCCTCTCGCATAGGCCACCAGCTCGCAGTGGCGAGAGGCGTCGGCGAGGTTCCCGAGAAGCAGGAGAGTCGAGAGCAGCTGCTCCTGCGGCGGCGTCCCGGTCGGCGGGGCGCCCGCCGGGACCGTCAGGTTCTTCCCGACGGACGGCCGGATGCCGGTCGGGAAGTGCATCAGGAACACGGTGAGGTCGCGCGCCTCCTGGGCCGTGAGGTTGAACACCCCCGCCGACAGGAAAGTTCCCAGGTCGGGTATCGACCCGTCATGCGTGAACCCGAAGCCCCCCTTGGATTCGGGCGGCATGGCGGTCCCCGGCGGACCGAACCGCGGGCCGAGCTTCTCGTACATGTTGCGATTGTGCGGCACCTTCAGGTCGCTGTGCGGGCTGCCGTCGAGGTTGCCGTTGAACAGTCCCGCCTTGGCGGTATCCGGGTCGCCCGGGCTCAATCCTCCGAGCTTGCCGCCGGCCGCTCCGAACGGCAGGGCGTGGCAGGCCGAGCACGACTGCCCCGCGTCGGTGCTGCCGGACGTGAAGAGCCTCAGCCCCTCGGTCGGATTGCCGGTGAACGGGTTGTTGGGGATCGTCACCGGGGCGTTCGGGAGCGTGTCGTCCACGTTCCGGAACGGGTTCGGCGGGAAGGCGATGCCGAGAGAGAACTGGCGGAACAGCTCCATCTGGGCGGCGCTCAGGCCGGCCGGCTCGCCGTTGATCGGGCCGATGTCGCGCGAGCCCAGGAGCCCGACGAACGCCTTGTTGAAGGCGTTGAGCGTGCCGCGGTCGCCGCGCCAGTGCAGGGGCTCGAGCATGCCGCGCAGGGTCTGTGTCGTCATCGGCCCCTTCTGCGGGTCGAACCCGGTGTGCGCCGAGAACGGCGGCTGCGCCGGCACCGTCGTCGGCTGGTTGTTCTGCGGCACGATGAACCGGATATTGTCGCCGGGCGTCCCGTATGCCACGAAACTCCCTTCGGGGTTCCCCAGGTCCCAGCCCAGCTCGTCCATGTTCCCCGAGATGTGGCAGGAGGCGCAGGAGTTGTCGCCATGGCCCGACGTGTCGATGCCGTCGTACAGGAAGCGCCGGCCGTTCCGGATCGTCGGCGAGGAGGGGTCGTGAAGCGCGAGCTCTCCGACCTTGGACAGGGTCAGCGCGTCGACCAGCGCGATGGAGTTCGTGAAGCGATTGAGAACGTAGAGGCGGTTCAGGTCTTCCCTCAGGGCGACGCCGGTCGGTCCCTCCCCCACTTCGACCGCATCCGGGGCGGCGCGCGATGGTCCGAAGACGCAGGCCGGGTAGTTCCCGGGACCGTCCAGGCAGCCCTGGCTGACGCGGAACAGCCGGCGCGAGCCGATGGCGGTCAGGTAGCCGGCCGTCCCGGCCCGGTTCCAGATCATCATCCCCGGCTGGGAGATGCTGGCCTGCCGCTCCGACAGGTTGGTCGCCGGGTCGCTCAGACGGTCGATGTGGGCATTGAGGTCGACGATGCGCACGGCGTTCCCCTGGGCGGGATCGACGATCGTCAGCCGGTTGTCCACGACGTGTCCCCCCACCCCCAGGGGATGCTCGAAGCGCACGCGGTTGCGGGCCTCGGTGTTCGGCACGTAGATCCGGCCGTTCGCCGGATTCACCGAGACCTCGAACAAGGTCGTCCCTAGGTGATCCACGGTCGTGACGCCGAGCGTGGTCGCGTCGATGATGAACAGGTCGTGGTCCGGCAGCCTGACCGGCAGGCACATGCTCCAGTCCTGGCCGGCGTCGTCACGCCAGCTCTGGGTCCCCTGGTCCCACCCGACGATGAGGCCGACGGGGGGCACGCCGCCGTTCGGAGGATCGGGCAGGAGCGTGTTGCGCGCGATGCCGGCCGGCAGCGGCGGATACGGTGGATGCGGCGCGCTGCATTCGATTGGGTTCAGGCCGAGGGCCGTCAGGCGGGTCTGATTGAGCCCCGAATTGTTCCCGAAGATGACGTTGGCGTTGATTCCGGTCGTCTGATTGCCGGAGTTGAGGACAATCGCGTACACCCGGGTGGCGTCCCGGGAGACGGCCAGGGCGCGCGTGTCGCTGCCGAACATGTCGATCCGGGCCGGCGGGAGCGAGAGATCCGCGAGGTTGAAGGCCTTGACCGCATCTTCCTGGGACACCGCGACGAAGGCGCGGCCCGAGGCGAACACGACGTCGGTCGGCTCGTCGCCGACCGGCAGCGTCCGCACCACGGTCCCCAGGCCCAGGTCGACGATGCTGATTGTGTCGGACAGGTGATTGACCACCCAGGCCTCCGACTCGGTGCGGGGGACGACCGTGATCGGCTCGAGACCGACCGGAATCTGGGCCAGGGGGGTAAGGTCCCCTCCGGGCAGGACCGTGAACACCTCCAGGAGCGCTCCGGGGGTGTTGACGACCAGGAGCCTTCCCCCGGAAGGGGTTAGCGCGATCGGATGGACCTGCGACGACTCGAAATTGACGTACTGCGCCCCGGCCTCGCCCGGGAACGCCAGCCCCAGCAGAAGGATCCCCGCTCCGAACGCTATGGTTCGCATGGATACGCCACCCCGTCGTGGTTGCGGTCCGCGTGTCCGGCATCTAAATTGCTGCACGGACGCGGGATGCGCCTGAAAGACTGTCCGATCGAGCCGGCCGTCCGATTGCCCCTGCGCCGTTCTGCCGGCCCGCGCATAATAAGATGGCTGGCGGGAAATTACGACGGATCAATCGATTCAGCAAGGAGTTGTTGACGCGATGGGTGGACGGAAAAGATTGCGACCGGCATCTCTCTCGGGACTCCCGGTCCCCCTTCTGCTCCCCGTCCTTTTTTCATGCTCCGCCGCCCTGGCCCAGGCGTCGGGCGAAGATAGGACCTCCATCCCGGCAGCATCCGGACGGTCCTTCCCCGCGATCGCCTCGATCAAGATCGAGCGGACCGACGTCTTCAACCTGGACGACCCGGACGAGCGCCACGCCCCCTACATCCTGGCCAACAAGCTGCACGTCGAGACGCGCGAGCGCATCATCCGGAGGGAGCTCCTGTTCGCCGAGGGGGACCCGGCCGACCCGGCCGTGCTCTACGAATCGGAGCGCAATCTGAGGCGGCTGAGCTTCCTGCACGACAACACGCGCATCGTGACGCTGCCGCGCGACGACGGCCGGGTGGACGTCGTGGTGCGCACGCGCGACGTCTGGACGACCCGGCCGAGCGTGTCCCTGAGGCGCGAGGGGAACCAGACGACCGGCCGCTTCTCCTTCATCGAGGACAATGTCATGGGGCTCGGCAAACGGCTCGGGGCGTCGTACCGCCGGGACCTGGACCGCGATTCGGGCGGAGTCGAGTACTCCGATTCGAGGCTCCTGGGGACGCGCTGGACGTTTGCCGCGAACTATTTCGATCGTTCGGACGGCATGCTCTACTCGGCGGATGCCGGGCGGCCGTTCTACTCCCTTCTGACCACGCAGGCGGGCGGAGGCGGAGGATCCCATTTCTCGCAGATCACCACCCTGCAGCTGGACGGCGAGGACGCCCCCGGGTTCCGCCAGCGTCACAGCGACCTGACCGTGCGGTACGGCCGGGCCCTGCGCACGGGGTACGACACGGTGCGCCGGCTCATCTACCGATTCAGGTTCGAGGACGACCTATTCGACCTCGAGCCAGGAGAAGGGCCGCTTGTCCTCAAGCCGCCGATCGGCGGGTCGGATTATCCCGCGCTTCCGGAGGACCACCGCTTTCGTGTCCTGGAGGCGGAGTACCAGAGCAGCGACGTGCGCTTCGAACGGGCCAGCCATCTCGATCGGTTCGATCGCTTCCAGGACGTGAACCTGGGGAACGAGTGGTCGGTCTCGCTCGGCGTGTCCCCGACCTTCCTGGGGGACGATCGGACCCGCCTGTTCTTCTCCGGACAGTTCAGCCGCTGGCTCCACCTGTCTCCGAGCACCTTCTCGCGCCTGGAAGCGGGCGCGTCCGGCCGGGTCGCGGCAGGGACGGGGCAGAACCTCGTGTCCCAGATCGACCTCCGGCATTATTACCTCGGCCTGCCGCGCCAGACGCTCGTCGTCCACGCCGAGCAGACCTGGGGCCACAACCTGGACGGCGAGAAGCAGTTCCTGCTGGGGGGAGAGTCGGGGTTGCGCGGGTACGACAACCGGCGCTTCGACGGCAACAAGCGCCTCCTGCTCAATGTCGAGGACCGGGTCTACCTGGTCTACGACTGGCTGCACCTGGTCTCGATCGCCCTCGCCGGTTTTTCCGACGCCGGGTTCGTCTGGCGCGCCGGCAAGGGGGAGGACCTGGGGGACGTCGTGGGGGACGTCGGGATCGGCCTCCGGTTCGACGTGACCCGCGGCGGGAGCGGGACGGTCATCCGCCTCGACTACGCCTATCCCGTCAGCCGCGTCGGACAGGAAGAGAACCCGCGAGGGGTGCTGTCGTTCACCGCGGGGCAGGCGTTCTGAGGAGCCACGGGGTCCATCAGACGTTGGCCGACGCGGCGGCGCGCGCCGCCCGGCGGCGGTTCCCCGAGACCATGAGGCGGACGAGGCGCGCCCTCCAGCCCGGCCGGTGGATTTCGTAGTACCGGGCGAGCCCCTCGTACAGCTCGAGCCGGCGCGCCCCCTCGGGAAGCTGCCTGATGCTCGCCCGGCCGTGGTGGATGACCGAGAGATCGTAACGCACGTGCACTTCGAAGCCGGCGTCGCGCACCCGCCGCGACAGATCGACGTCGTTGAAGAACAGCGGAAACCGCTCGTCGAACAGCCCGCCGATGGCCTCGACCGTCGACCGGCGGATCAGGAGGCAGGCGGCGGCCGCCTGGTCGATGACCGCGAGTCCCCAGCGCAGCCGCGATCGCAGCCGGTACCGCCGCCCGTTCAGGCCGAAGAGCAGCCAGCGGTCGAGAGACCGGCCGATCCGCGTCCAGACGGCGAACACGATCGGCAGCGTCGGGAAGGCCCGATGCAGCGACTGCGGCACGCCGTCCGTCCCGACCAGGTTGCACGACACGATCCCCGCCTGGGGGCGGGCGCGCAGGTGGTCGATCATCCCCCTGAGCGCGGCGCCGTTCAGGACGACGTCCGGGTTCATGACCAGGACGCATGAGCCGCGCGAGGCGGCGTACGCCTGGTTGTTGCCGCGCGCGAAGTTCTCGTTGCGGGCGTTCGCGATGAGCCGCACGCGCGGCTCCGCCGCGAACTCCCGCCGCACCATCGCGGCGCTGTCGTCGCCGGAGGCGTTGTCCACGACGATGATCTCGAAGGACAGCCCCGACGCCGCTTCAAGCGTCGCCCGCAGGCAGCCGTGCAGGAGATCGCGCGTGTTCCAGGAGACCACGAGCACCGAGAGGTCCACGCGTTCCATTCAGCGCCTGCGGCCGATGTAGATAATAAGATGGGGAGTGCGACCAGGTGCGCGAGCCCTGGCGAACAGCCGGCGCACCGGGTGCTTCAACCGGCGAAGAGGCCGACGCCGGCGCTCCTGCGAGAACCGGGTGGCGCTGAGGATGCTTGCGCCCGAGTGCCTGCTGAGATAATGGTTCTTGTACGCATGCGGCTCGAATCGTCCGCGCGTTTCCGTCGTCATCGTCGCGAGCCCTGCACCTCTTCGATCGTGTCCTGCCATTTCGCGAGAAAGTGGCTGATGTGGAACCGTTCCTGGGCCATCTCCCGCCCGGCACGCCCCAATTTACGACAGAGGGCCGGATCGTCGCACAAGATCCGCAGGCGGTCGCGGAGCGTGGGGGCATCGTCGGCGCAGAACCCGGTCACACCGTCCTCCAGCCACAGGTCCACGTCGTGGTGACGCGTGGTCACGAGGGCCAGCCCGCAGAATAGAGCCTCCAGGCGGCTGCGCGGCATCGGGCTGCGAAGGGTGGGATTCAAATAGATCGAGTATCGTGCGATTAGGCCGCGGTAGGCGCCGAAGTAAGCCCGCGAGTAGCCGTCGGAGATCCATCGCCGCCACCCGCGGGCGCTGCGGGCCTCATCGCTCTTGCCGCCCAGGAAGTCTGCCGCGTTCCAAAGCATTCGCCAGGGGCTCCAGCTTGGCCGCGGGGGCGGCAGCCGTCGAAATTCCCTTCCAGGGTCCTTCCCCAGGTAATCGCACGGCAGAGCGGTCATCGCCTGCCTGTAGAGGTCGTGGCCCTGGTACAGGGGCTTCCGTGCCAGGGAGTTGATGATGGTCAGAACCTTCCGCTCGTAGGTGGTCCGGGGGTATTCGTCCGGATCCAGCCCATGCCAGATGGTGCGTGAGCGGGGAAACCGCCACTCCCGGGCGGCCTGGTGGGAATTCGTGATGACCAGCGCCCTCTCCCCTATGAGCTCGATGACGGCGCGTCGTTTTGACTCGTCGACAGTCACCGCTGCGCCCGCGTCCCCCTCGGCGCCCGGCCTGAAGGGCGCCGGCCCGTGGCAGATGGCGATGATCGGGATTCGGAGGCATTCGAGAAGCGTCCGGAACGGATAAGGCAGGGAGGGCGACGGCTCGAGGATGTCCTCGTCGAAATGCAGGATCGCAAGGTCGAAGCCATGTCCATCTCTCAGCCCTCCGACCGGAACGAACTTGACGTTGGGCCGGAGCGGCCTCGACTTGAAGTTCCATCGGCGGAATCCTTCACCGGTCAGAAGAAAGAAATCATGCGGCAGGCGATGCAGCTCGTACTGATGACCGATGTGCCAGGCGTAATTCAGGATCTTGAGGCGCATCAGGCCAGCGGACTGAGATGTCCTGCCATAGCCGAGCCGCGCTCCTCATGCGACTCGTCCACGAATGCCGTGCAGAAGCGCTCGAAGCAAAACGCCATCCAGACCGGAAAGGCCTCCTTCCGGTCGCCGGCCAGCAGGCGACGGAAACGCTCCCGCACCGCCTCCGGGTCGAAGAGGCCGCGCTCGGCAAAGGCCCCGCTCGCGAAGGTTTCTTCGGCGCGTCCGCGTAGCGGGCCCGCGAGGATTCGGGCAAAGGGGACCGGGAACCCCACCTTCTCGCGCCCCAGGATCCGACGCGGTACGAGGCCCTTCGCGATCGCTCGCAAAAGCGGCTTGGTCAGGAGGCGGGGGCGGTGGAACAGACTGCGCGCGGTTCGGGGCGTCTGCACCCGGTCGGGCAGCGCCAGGGTGAAGCCGACGAGATCGATGTCCAGATAGGGCACCCGCGTCTCGATCGACGCGGCCATGCTCATCGTGTCCGCCTTCACCAGAAGATTGTCCGGCATCCAGGTTTCGAGATCGGCTCGCAGCATCCGTCTCAGGAGTGTCCCTTCCGTGGCGCCCAGGGCGTCGCGAATCCTCCGCAACGGGTCGTGCTTCCGGAGATCCTCTTGCAGGTCGCCTCGTAGCAGCGTCCTGTTGACGGCACCGAAGTATCGGCTGCCTGCAATGAAGGCGTCGATCGCGGCCTCCTGGCCGCGCGATTCCAGGGCCTGGAGCGCCCTGGCGTATTGCGAGTAACCCAGGAAGACCTCGTCCCCGCCTTCGCCCGACAGGACAACGGTCACCGACTCCTTCGCCTTACGCGACAACAGCATGACCGGCAGCGAGGCAGGGTCCGCCATCGGCTGGTCGACGAACCAGATGAAATCGTCCAGGGCCGCGGCGTAATCATCATCCGTCAGCAGCAGCTCGGTGTGCTCCGTGCCGAGCGCCCTGGCAACCTCACGAGAGTACTCGAACTCCTGGAACTTCGGGTCTTCGAAGCCGACGCTGAATGTCCTGACCGGTTCGCCCTGAGGCCGGTACCTCATCATGAGCGCCACCAGCGCGCTCGAGTCGATGCCGCCGCTGAGAAAGGCACCGACCGGGACGTCCGATCGCAGGTGCAGGCGGACCGATTGATCCAGCAACCGGTGCGTCGCCTCCGCCGGGTCGCTGACCTGCACGCCGCCATCGATTTCAAGGCGCCAGTATCTCCGCGTCTCCAGGGATCCGCCGCGGTAGTGGGCCACGTGGCCGGGGGGCAGCTTGTGCACCGTCGAAAAGATTGTGCGTTCTCCGGGGATGTAGCGGTAGCAGAGGAAGAGGTCCAGCGCAAGCGGATCGATCGCGCGATCGATGCCGGCCGCGAGCAGCGCCTTGACCTCCGAGGCGAACAGCAGCCGGTCAGGCTCGACGATGTAATACAGCGGCTTGATGCCGACCTGATCGCGCGCCAGCAGGATGGAACGCGTCTCCCGATCATAGATGGCGAAGGCGAACATGCCCCTGAGGCGCTCGACACAGGCCGCCCCTTCTTCTTCGTAGAGGTGCAAGATCACTTCGGTGTCGGACTCGGTCGTGAACCGATGACCGCGTGCGACGAGCCCTGGCCGCAGCTCCCGGTAGTTGTAGATCTCGCCGTTGAACACGATCGCCCGGGTTCGGTCCTCGTTCCATATCGGCTGGTGCCCGCCCGCTACGTCGATGATCGAAAGACGCTTCACGCCGAGCGCGGCTGGGCCGTGGACCAGAGTCCCGGAATCGTCCGGACCGCGGTGGTGGATCCGGGCGCACATGCGCTCCAGCAAATCGCCGTCCGCGGGGCGATGCGGATCGCTCCAGACCACCCCCGCGATTCCACACATTCAGGCGTCCTCCCGTGGGATCGCTTTCCTCAGGACGAAGCCGAGATCGCCGTCTCTGCCGAACGCGGTCAGGGTCACCTGATGTCCGCACCGGGCGGGCCCCTCGGCCATCTCGACGATGACCCGCACCCCGCCGGTCAGGTGGACGGCCGGGAGGACATCGTTGATGCGCACCCGTCTCCTCCACCCGACGCGGTCGGGCGCGCCCCTCAGCGCAGCGCCTGCCCCACGTAGAAGCCGTCGCGTATCGAGTCGGCGATGCCCTGAAAGATCCAGCGGCCGTTGCGGCCGACCTGGTAGATCTCCTGGTCGGCGAGCGCCTGCAGCGCCTTCGACCGCCAGCGCGACCCCGGCCAGGACCAGGTGCGGGCGACCTCGATCCAGGTCGGGTCGATGACCTCGGCCTCCTTGATGAAGCCCCAGTCGCGGAGCTCCTCCACGGTCGAGCGCGCGTAGGTCTCCACTTCATCCGCCGGCGGCCGGCGACGCGCGTAGGCCCGCTCGATGTAGAGGCTCACGCGGTCCCCGCTCGCCCGCGACGGCTCCGGCAGGAAGGAGCGATCGACGTTGCTGTAGATGCCGACGCGGTGGAAGCCGGAGCGCGAGCGCGGCACGTAGAGCCAGTGATCGTCCGGGCAGCGCGCCCCGCGCGCCGCCCCGAGGTTCAGGGCCAGCACCGAGGTGTACGGGTCGGGCCGCTCGTCCAGGGTCATCCCGCACAGCTCGATCATGACGTTGAGCGGCAGCGTCGAGATCAGGCGCTCGTACCGCGCCTCGCTGCCGTCCTCGCAGGCGACGGCCTTTCGCTTCACGTCGATGCCGGTCACCTTTTTTCCGTAGCGGACCTCGCCGCGCGCCGCCATCCGCTGCGCCAGGCTGTTCAGTCCCTCGATCGGATAGACGTAGGTGATGTTGTAGCCGACGGGCTGCGCCTTCTCGAACGCCCCCTTGATGGCCGCGGCGAAGCCGCTCGGCGACTTGTAGGGATCCTGGGGGGCGATGTCCGTATACAGCCCCGCGGTGTACAGCTCGTGGAACGGGAAGAAGAACCGCTCGCACAGCGATTCCCCGAAACTGTTCACCAGCCACTCTTCCATGGTCCGGCAGGGACGCTGCGGGGCCGCCATCTCGGCCAGCGCCTTCATGGCCAGATTCCGCTCGAGATGCCCGAGGTGGTTCTGCAGCGGGTACGGCACGTACAGCCGGGTGTCCGGAAAGTAGACCGACGACACTCGCTCGTACGTGCGCACCTCGGCCAGCGACCGGATGAACCGCAGGACCGCCGGGTCGCCGCCGAAGATCCAGTGCCCGCCGCCAAGCTCGAAGCGATAGGCGCGGCCGTCGTCCGGGACGCGCGGCAGGCGCTTCGAGGTCTGGGGACGGACGTAGTAGGACGAGCAGATGCCTCCCGGCTCCTCCGTGGCCTCCAGGACCGGGAAGCCGGAGGCGATCCCGGCCGCCAGGCCGGTCATGCCGCCGCCGAGAACGAGCGTGCGTGCCTCAGGCATCGGCCCTCTCCACCGGCTCCATCCTCAGGACGAAGATCACCTCGTTGTCCCTGCGGAACATGAGCTCGATGTCGAACGCCCGGATCGCCCGCAGCGCCGCCAGCATCTCGAGCATCTCCGCCTGGGTCCAGACGTGGAAATGGATCGGCGCCCCCTTGGTCATCAGCTCGTCCGCCTCGCGCGCCGCCTTCGAGGCATCGCTGATCTTGCTCACCAGCCGCGTCCATTCCTCGAAGTGCTGCCGCCGCGACCAGGCCGGGCCCTCCCGATAGTCGCGCAGCAGGTGCTCGATCGGCGTGACCGGGCGGTCCCGGTCGAAGGTGTAGCGCTTGTCCGGTATCGCCACGTACAGGATGCCGCCGGGCCGGAGGACCCGCAGCATGTTGCCCAGGGCGCGGATCGGATCCTCGCAATGCTCGACGAAGTGGTTCGCGATGACGAAATCCTGGGAGCCGTCCTTCAGCGTCCGCAGGGTCTCCCCGTCGTCCTCGATGTCGACGGGGACGAGCCTCTTGCCCGCCAGCTCCGGGTACTCCCGGTGCAGGCCGTCCAGGCCCATCCGGTCGACGTACCGGACGCGCGCCGCCGGCGGCACCTTCAGCGGATTGTGCAGGGCCCCGATTTCGATCCCTTCGCCGCGCAGAAAGACGCGGGCGATTGTCTTGCGGCGCAGGAGCTCCTCGGGCTTCAAAGGCGCGCCCAGCAGCCGGCCGGCACGCTTGCGGATGCTCCGGGCGACCTTGGCGATCATCAGGAACTCTGTAGCACGCGGGCTCCGGACCTGTCAAACCCCGAGCGGCGGCGGTCGCGCGTGTTCGGAGGCGGACGCCGCGCGCGGCATCGGATCGTTCGAACCGCCGGGCCTCTCTTCCGCCCTGACCGCCGAACCATCGTGCCTGGCGCAGTTGCGTGAGACCGCCCGGACGGGGCCGCGCCGCGCGGGCCGATGGCACCCGGATTGCCATTGCTGCCGATCGAACTCGATCGCCATGCGACGGAAAGGACGGAGCGGATGGGCCAGATCCTGAGATGCGTCATCTGGGGGGACGATCCGGAAACGCGGCAGCGCCTGGGGGCGGGCGTTCCGGGAGCTTCGGGTCGTTCCTTCCAGGGGGCGGCGGCTCGCGCCGCCGCCCCGAAATCCTCCTAGAAGCCTGCCGTTCTCGTCATGGCGCCAACCCGAGGCGCCGCGGCCGTCCCGAGGTTCCTCCCGAGGGACGGCCGCCCTCCTCGCCCCGGCCCCGGCCGACGACGTAGTCGCGCGCCGGGGACCAGGTCGCGCTCCGGAGCAGGTCCTTCAGCTTGGCCCGGAAGCCGCGCAGGCCGCCGTAGTGCGCGAGACGGTACAGATACGGCAGGCGGACGCGGGGCGGGTCCGGATCGAGCTCCCAGGTGTGCACGTCGATGACGGCCGGGACCCCCTCCCGATTGCGCGCCTCGATCTCCCGCAGGAGCAGCCGGTTCGGCACGCTCCGGAGCGCCCATCCCCCGGCGAACAGGAGCCGGACGCCGAAGCGCCTCCCGACCAGGGGCGGCAGCTCCACGAGCGACCCGCCGGGTCGATCGATACGGTAGGGGTGGCGTGGCCAGTCCGGGTCGCCGATATGGACGATCGGCGCCAGGCTGGAGTCGTACTGGAATCCCTCGCGGATGAGGGCGTCCACGGCCGGCGCGACCATGCCCGACGCCTTGCCTCTCCGTCCCGCGCCGGGAACGCCCCCGAGGGTCCAGCGTGGCGCGCGGTATCCCACGACCGGCCCCCCGGTGCAGCCTTCGACGGCCGCGCGGGCCGCCTTCAGATCGGCGGCGAATTCCTCCTCCGACATCGCCGCGACCGAAGCGTGCAGGTAGCCGTGCGTCGCGATCTCGTGCCCGCGCTCGTGGATCTCGTGGATGAGACCCTGGTGCCTCGCCGCCGTCCAGCCGACGGTGAAGAAGGTCGCGCGCACCCGGCACTCGTCGAGGAGAGCGAGCAGCGCCCGGGTGTTCTCCTCGACGCGGCTCGGCAGCCGGTCCCAGTCCCCGGCGGGAATCAGCGCCTCGTCAATGTGGAACCACTCCTCCAGGTCGACCGTCAGGACATTCGCGAGGCCCGGCATGGTGCCGCAGAATCGCACGCCCGCAGCCCCTCGGTCAACGCGGCGCGTTACAATGCGCTTCATGCCGGCGGGGCTCGATCTCGGATCGTCGAGCATCAAGGCCATCCTGGTGCGGCGCGACGGACGCGACGGCAGGGCGGCGCGCCGCGGCATCGCGACACGCCGACGGCCGGGCGGACGGGTCGAGCACGATGCCGAGGAGGTCCTGGCCGCGGCCATGGCGTCGCTGCACGCGGTCCTCCCCGGGCGCGGCGGCGAGCCGGAGACCCTCGGGATCGCCACGCAGCGCTCGACCGTTCTTTTCTGGGACCGGGACTCGGGGCGCCCGCTGACTCCCGCCTACTCCTGGCAGGACCTGCGCGGCGCGGCGTTGTGCGACCGGCTGCGGGGAGCCTCCCGCCGCGGCCCGGCCGGTCCGGGCCGCGGCGCTCTCGAGGAGGCCGTCCGCGAGCGCACGGGCCTCCGCCTGAGCCCGCACTACGCGGCCGCGAAGCTGGCGTGGGCGCTCCGGCACGTCCGCGGCCTGGGTCGCAGGGTGGCCGCGGGCAGGGCCCTGTGGGGCACGCTCGGCACCTTCCTGGCCTGGCGGATGAGCGGCGGCGCGGTCTACGCCATCGATCACGCCAACGCGCAGCGCACCCTCCTGTTCGATCTCGCGTCCCAGGCCTGGGAGCCGGGGCTGTTCGAAACGTTCGGCCTGGCTCCGCTCCTGGACGCCCCGGCGCTCCCGGCGCTCGTGCCGACGTCCTTCGCGAATGGCGCGCGCCTCGAGGCGGCCGGTCGTCCCGTCCGCCTCGGGGCGATGACCGGGGACCAGCAGGGGGCGCTCATCGGCCTGGGGTGCCGGGACGACGGATCCATCGCGATCAACTACGGCTCCGGGGCCTTCGTCCTGATCGGCACGGGCGCACGGCTCGCGCGGGTCCCCGGCCTCCTGACGACGATGGTCGCCTCCTGGCGGGGGACGGCGGCGGCGGGATCACGAAGCGAGGCGCGCTACGCGGTCGAGGGGACCGTGAACGCGGCGGGGACTGCGATCGACTGGGCGGCCGCCCGGTTGCGGCTGCGCCTGCGCGCCTCCGACCTGGACCGCCAGCTGGGGAAGGACCCGGGCCGGGAGCGCACGGTCCATTTCCTGCCCGCGGTCTCCGGGCTCGGGGCGCCGCGCTGGGACCCGGCCGCACGGCCGCGCTTCGCCGGAGACGTGAAGCGCGCCTCGACGCGCGACCTGCTGCGCGCGGTGGTCGAATCGATCGCCTGCCGCTGCGCCGAGATCGTCCGGGCCGCGCCGCGGCATCAGGGCAAGGGACCGGTGCTGGCCGCGGGAGGTCTCACCCGCTGCCGCACGCTTCTGCAGGCGCAGGCCGATCTGCTGCAGCGGCCCGTCATCGTCCGCGAGTCTCCGGACGCCGGCTGCCTCGGGGCGGCGCTTCTCACCCGCTCCCCGTCCTCGTGGTGGCCAGGCGCGCGCGGGACCGGCTCCCCGAGGCGACGTCCGGGGGATGTGATCGTCCGGCCGCGCCTCTCGAGGGCCGAGGCGGAGGAGCGCTACGTGGCGTGGGAGAGGGCGGTCTACGGCCGGGCGGCTTCGAGGTAGGGCCCGGAAGCGCTCTCGTAGACGGAGCCGGGGAAGGCGCCCCAGAAGATCTGGGCGATCGTCCCCGCGCGGTCGATGAGGAGCGTCACCGGGGCGATCGGGATCCTGCCGTAGTCGTCGTACATCTGGCGATCGGCGATCAACACCGGGTACGGGATCTGATAGGTCTCGACGAACTTCCGCAGCATGGCGCCCGGATCGCCCGGCATCAGGATGGTGTCGGTGTTGATTCCCAGGATGACGAGCCCGCGGTCCTTCCGGGCGTTGTAGAGGGCGATCAGGTCGGGGGTCTCCTGCCGGCACGGGAAGCACGCGGAGTACCAGAAATTCAGCAGGACGACCTTGCCGCGGTAGCCCGAGAGGCTGGTGGTCCGCCCGGCCATGTCCTTGAGCGAGAACGGCGGCGCGGGCTTGCCGAGGAAGCGTTTGAGGTACGCGTCCTTGAGCGGCGTCGGCGATTCGGCCGCCGCCGGCGCGGCCAGGAGGAGCAGGCCGGCCGCGACCAGGGCAGACGCGCAGGCGAGCGGGACCCCGGGCGTCCGCCGCATCATGCCGCCGCACGCCCCGCCTCGCGCAGGCGGGAGATCACGAACTCCCGATCGAGGAACGCCAGGAACCAGCCGGCCCTCGGCCCTTTCGCCTGGCCGAGAACCGCAAGGTAGATCGCCTCGAAGGCGGCCGTCGCCGGTTCGAGCCCGACCTCCTTCGCCAGGTCGTACACCAGCGCGTGGATCGCCTCGCCGTCCAGACCGGGGCGCAGCCCCGCGGCGAGCCGCGACAGGAAGGCCCGCTGCCGCTCGTCCAGCCGGGCGGCGACGGCCGGCAGGGAGCGCTCGATCGAGAATTTCACCTCGGGCGGCGCGAACTCCTTGAGCCAGCGGATGGCGTAGCCGGCGCGCTCCTTGAGGGCGGCCGGATCGGCGACCGGGTAGTTGTTGCGCTTCAGGATGACGACCGCCTGGTCGAGATCGAAATCGGCCATCTGCACGACGTTCACCAGGTGGCGGAACGGCACGCTGACCGGCGTGAACTGGTCGGCCCCCGCGAGCTGCAGGGCGCGCGGGTCGCGGCCGCGGGACGCGGCGTCGTCGAACTCGTCGATGAGCGACAGGAGCGGCAGCCCGGGATCGAATGCGATCGAGCGCATCGGGCGCGTCTTCACCACGAGGTAGCGCAGCACCTCGGGAGGCAGGACCTCGAGCATCCGGTGCACCGACAGGACGTTCCCCTTGCTCTTCTTGAGCTCCCCCTTCCCCTTGAAGGAGATCCACTCGTAGGTCACGGGAAACGGCGGAGGCGACTTGAAGATCTCCCGGCAGATGAGCGCGCCGGTGTCGTACGAGCCGCCGCGCGTGGCGTGGTCCTTGCCGAACGGCTCGATGGTGACCGGGATGCGGGCCCAGCGGGCCGGCCAGTCGACCCGCCAGGTCAGCTTGCCGCCCCCGCGCATCGACACCGTCCCGCGTCCTCCGCAGGCGCAGGTGTAGTCGACCGTCTCCTCCTTCTCGGAAAAGCCCGTGACCAGGGTGTCGGTCATCCGGAAGCAGGTCCCGCAGATGGGATTGAAGGGGCTCCACTCGGGCTCCATGTTGCGCCCGGTGCACTCGTGCAGGATGCGGGCGATGGCGTCGCGCCCCTTGAGCGCCTGGAGGATCTGCGGCACCAGGAGCCCCGACTTGTACATCTGGTCGGCGTAGATCACCTTGACCCCGATCCTCAGCCGCTCGAGCGAGGCCAGGAACGGCTCGACGAAGTGCGCCGCATACGAGGGATGCCGTCCGCAGGGACAGGGGAACTCCGACAGCGGCTTGCCGATGTGGTTCGAGTAGACGGACGCGTCGAGAAACGGGTAGACCTTGCGCAGCGGATCGAAGTTGTCGGCGACGTAGTCGAGGGTCACCTCGACGCCGCGTTCCTTCAAGACGCGGTAGACGACGTCCGCGGTGATCACCTCGCGCAGGTTGCCGATGTGGATCTCGCCGGACGGCGAGATGCCGGTGGAGATCTCGTGGGGTCCCGGGCCCAGCTTCAGGATCTCGTCGGCGATCTCATCGGCCCAGTGCCGTTCCCGGACGTGCACCATCATCCGCTCCCTCGCGCGGGCGCCCCGCCTTCACCGTGCGGCCGCAGGATCCCGTTATCATACCGGATCGACGCAGGGACCAGGAGACCGGCGCGGGGAGCGTCACGGGAGGAAACGCCTCTTGCCGGCCATGGCGGCCGCATACCCGGGACGCGCCAGGAGCGCCGCCTCCTCGGTGACGAGGCGCACCCTGAGGATGGCGCCGAACAGGACGGCGAAGCCGATCGCCGTCATCCAGGCCCCGCCCGCCAGGGGCAGCGCCAGGTGCTCGCCGATCACCGCGAGGTAGTTGGGATGCCGGATGAAGCGGTACGGCCCGCCGGTCGCCACGCGAAAGGCACGCGGCAGGATGACGCGCATGGTCCACTGATCGCCGAGGGACTTCACGGCCCAGAGCTTCAGACCCTTGGCGGCCGCGAACAGGACGACCATCGACGCCGCGAGCCAGGCGGCGGGCCGCCGGCCGGCCAGGAGGCGCTCGGCGATCGCCGCGGGAAAGACGAGCGCGTAGGCGGGCGCCATGAGCCGGAACAGTCCCGGCGCCAGCTCCTCCGCGCCGTCTCGCAGGAGGCGGATCTCGTTGCGCCGCGCCCACAGGCGCTCGCCGGCGGCCAGAAGCGCGGCGGCCGCCACGAAGGCGATGTAGAGCGCAGAGGCCCGATCCATCCCGGTTTCCACCTGGGAGCCCTCAGGCCAGGAGCAGCCTTGTCACGAAGCCCGGACCGAGCACCGCCCGGGCCTCGACGGTGTCGCCCGCCACGCGCGCCAGGAGATCCGCGAGATCCCGATCCCGATCGAGCCGGCGCGCCGCCCAGTCGGCGAGGCGCGGACGCCTGAGCACGGATTGAAGGACGCGGTCGAGGCGGAGTCGATCCCGGAACGCCGCCCGTCTCGCGGCCGCGTACGGCGCGAGGGTCCGGCGCGTCACGTCCCCCCGCTCGAGGGCCCGGACGAGCACGCCGGCCGCCAGCTCCGCGCCGCGCAGGGCCATGCCGATCCCCTCCCCCGTGAACGGATCGTAGAACCCCGCGGCGTCCCCGACCAGGAGGACCCCGTCGGCGATGCAGGCCGACGCCCTGCACGCCATGGGCCCGGTGGCCCAGAGCCCCGCCGCGAGGGAGGCGCGCGCCATCCGCCTCCGGGTCAGGGGATGCGCGGCGATGCGCCGACTGAAGAACGCCGCCAGCCGCTCGCGGCCCGGGGCGGACGCGCGGAGATCGGCGCGGTCGACCACGATGCAGACGTTCGCCAGCCCTTGCGGCAGCGGGTTGATGCCGCAGTAGCCGTACGGAGTCACGATCATCTCGCCGTGGTCACCCGGAGTCTCGACGTCGCGAAAGTGGCCCATGACCGCCCATTTGCGATGCCGCGGCTCCCGTCGCCGCAGATCCAGCCGGCGCGCCACGACCGAGTTGCGGCCGTCGGCCCCGACGACCGCGCGGGCGCGGAGGGTGCCGCCGGCCTGGAGCCGCACCGCGAGAACACCGTCGGCCTCGCGCGAAAGGTCCGTGACGCGCGTCTCCTCCAGGACGGTGGCGCCGGCGCGGCGCGCGCCGTCCAGGAGGACGCGGTCGAGGTCGTAGCGGCGCAGCGCGAATCCGCGCGACTCTCCGCCATAGCGGCCCAGAACCTTCGTGCCGCCCGGGGAGATGACCGCCATCCCGACGTGCCGGAGCGGGGAGGCGGCCTCCACCTGCGTCAGCACCCCCAGGCGGGCGAACGTCTCGATCGCCGCGGGCGGCACGTACTCGCCGCAGATCTTGTGGCGCGGGAAGCGCGCCGCGTCGCACAGGGCCACGGCGGCGCCGGCGCGGCGCAGGAGCGTGGCCATCGTCGATCCCGCGGGGCCGCCTCCCACCACCACGGCGTCCAGGACCGGGCCGCCGCTCATACCGCCCGCAGGACCAGGGCGGAGTTCTTCGAGCCGAACCCGATGCAGTTGCCCAGCGCGAGGCGGGGAGCCCCGGGCCGCGCCTCGTTCGGCACGTAGTCGAGATCGCACTCCGGGTCCGGGACTTCGTAGTTGATGGTCGGCGGCAGGAAGCCATCGCGCATGCCGAGGAGGGTCGCCAGCACCGCCGCGGCACCGCAGGCTCCCTGGGCGTGGCCGATCATCGATTTGATCGACGACGCCGGCACCGAGTGCGCGCGGCGGCCCAGGAGCGCCCGGACCGCCAGGGACTCGACCCGGTCGTTCTGTTTCGTGGAGGTGCCGTGCAGGCTGATGTAGTCGATCGAGTCCCGGCTCTCACCGGCCGAGGACAGCGCCAGCTCCATGGCCCGGGTCGACTCGGCGCCGTCGTGGCTCATGTGCACGCGGTGATGCGCGTCGCAGGTCGAGGCGTATCCGGCGACCTCGCCGTAGATCCGCGCTCCCCGGCGCCGCGCATGCTCCTCGTCCTCGAGGACCATCAGGAAGGCCCCCTCCCCCAGGACGAAGCCGCTGCGGTTGAGATTGAAGGGTCGTGACGCCTTCTCGGGCCGGTCGTTCCACCCGACGGCCGCGGCCCGCATGCGGCAGAACCCCTCCATCATCCCACGGGTGATGCAGGCCTCCGCGCCGCCGGTCAGGAGCACGGCGTGCTCGCCGCGGCGGATGGCGTGCATGGCGTAGCCGATGGCGTCGGTGGAGCTGGTGCAGCCGTTGCTGAGAACGTGCGACGGACCGGCGAAGCCGAAGCGGATGCTCATCTCGCTGCTGAGCATCCCGACCACCGACGACGAGATGGCGAACGGATTGACGCGGTGGATCCCGGAGCGGTAGTAGGCCTCGTACTGACGCTCCGCGAAATCGATCGCCCCGGCGCCGGTCCCGAGGACGACGCCGATCGCCCGGTACCCGTCCTCGGAGAGGCCGTCGCGCAGGCCCGCGTCCTCGATCGCCTCCCGCGCCGCCGCGAACGCCAGGGGCACGACGCGGCCGACGCGCGTCAGGTCGTCCGGATCGAGGAAGGCCCGCGCGTCGAAGCCGGGGACCTCGGCCGCGACCTGGCACGGCAGGTCGCCGGGATCGAAGAGGCCGATGCGGCGCGTCGCGCTCCGTCCCCGGCGCAGTCCGGCGCGAAACGCCTCCACTCCCACGCCGAAGGGAGACACGACGCCCAGGCCGGTCACCACGGCAGACATCGACAGCGAGTCTATCATCCGGCAGGCGGGCCGGCGACGGGGGCCGGCGTCCCGCCTGCCCGGTCCTCCGCCTCTCTTCCGCGCTCCTGCGCCCCGCCCGCGCGGGGCGCTCTGCGGAGGCGCTCCAGGGCGAGCAGCGCGAAGAACGGAGCGTATTCGACCAGGCGGACCCAGGGATGCGGCTCGAGCTCCCGGCCCGGAGCGCCCAGATTGACGTACGCCAGGGGGACCAGGCCGCTCAGGAGAATCCACGGGGCCGACGGGAACAGGCAGAGCCACGGCAGGATCCAGAGGACGTACCACGGGTGGGCCGTGGGCGACAGAAGCAGGACCGCCCCGGTCATGAGGTAGAGACCGCGCAAGGGCTCGAGGCGGCGGCGCACGAGCCAGGCGGCGAAGCCCAGGGCCGCCAGGGCGCAGGTCCCCTTCGCGAGGTCGATCGGGTAGACCCAGCCGTAAAGGTGATCGAGCGCGCCGGTGTGCGGGACGAGCCGGCGAGCGAAGGCGATGGCGGCCTTCAGGCGCGGGGCCGGGTCGATCCAGACGAGCGCTGCGTGGACGACCGCGAACAACGATTCGTTCCCCAGCCATCGCGCCGCATACTCGCGCAGCCCGGCGACGAGGCCCCGGCCGGCGGCGCGGAACGGCCACCAGGCGAGAAGGAAGGCCAGGAGCGCGAGCCCCGCGAAGCGCGCCCGGATCGATCGGAGGAGGGGCGCCAGGAGGACCAGCGGGAGCACCTTGACGAGCCCCCCCAGCGCCAGGGAGAGCGCGGCCCGCGCCTCCCGCTTTTGTATAATCGCGGCGCCGGCCAGCAGCACGCACAGGACTCCCGCGGGTTCGATGTGGCCGCTCCACGCCGCTTCGGTCACGGCGAGAGGGCTCCAGGCGTAGATCAGCACCCGGGAGTCCGGGATCGCCCGCCGCCGCAGGAGCGCCAGGAGGACGCCGATCAGGAGCAGGTCCGCCAGGACGACCAGGGCCTTGATGCCGTAGATTCCCCGCCCGAAGGCGGCGCCTGCGGCAAACAGCAGCTGCGCGGCCGGCGGGTAGACGGTCGGCACGTCCGCATGGTCCAGGCGCGCGAAGTCGGCGTCCTGCGTCGCGGCGGCGCCCGGGTGCCTGTCCGAGTACTCGGCCGGGGCCTCGGAGTACGGATTCGAGCCGGCCAGGATCGCGCGGCCATCCCAGAGGTAGCGGTACAGGTCGTCGCTCAAGGCCGGACTGGCGAACAGGAAGGTGACGCGGAACAGGATCGCGAAGCCCAGAACGACGCGCAGGACAGGCCGTGAGGCGCCGGGGCGCTCAAGGAGCACGGCGCGTGCCGCCAGCGCATAGCAGGCGAACACCGCGAAGAACAGGACGAGCCAGGCGGAGACCCTCCCCGGTCCGGGAGGATTCAGGAGCATCAGGGCGAAACCGCACTCGATCGCGGCACCCAGGACGGCGAGACGGGACAGGGATTCGAGCGCTGGCGGCCGGTTGAGCTGCACGCTAGGAGCCTAGCATCGGGGGACTGTCGTGGGAATCCTCGGCGCGTCGATCGTCACGGCCTACTACGCCACGCTGGCCCTTCTGGCTGCCTACGGCTGGCACCGCTACCACCTGCTTCGTCTCTATCGCCGCCACCCGCCAGGGAGGCCGCGACCGGCCCTCCCCTGCGGCGCGCTTCCGGTGATCACGGTGCAGCTGCCAATCTACAACGAGCGCCTGGTCGTCGATCGCCTCATCCGCGCGGCCTGCGATCTGGACTACCCGTCCGGACGGCTGGAGATCCAGGTGCTGGACGATTCGACCGACGACACCTCGGCCATCGCCGCCGCCGCCGTGGACGAGATGCGCCGGCAGGGTCGCGACATCAGGCACCTCAGGCGTCCGTTCCGGGACGGATTCAAGGCCGGGGCCCTGGCGGCGGGGCTCGACCAGGCCCGGGGGGAGCTGGTCGCGGTGTTCGACGCCGATTTCCTGCCCGGGCCCTCGTTCCTCCTCGATCTCGCGCCGTTCTTCTCCGATCCGCGCACCGGCATGGTGCAGGCGCGCTGGGGGCACCTCAATCGCGACTACTCGGCCCTGACGCGCAGCCAGGCGATTTTCCTCGACGGCCACTTCGTCATCGAGCACGCCGCCCGCCATCGCGCGGGGCGGTTCTTCAATTTCAACGGCACGGCAGGCCTGTGGCGGCGCGCCTGCATCGAATCGGCCGGTGGGTGGCAGTCCGACACCCTGACCGAGGACCTCGATCTGTCGTATCGGGCCCAGCTCCAGGGCTGGGAGTTCGTCTTCGTGCCGGAGGTCGTCGTTCCGGCCGAGCTTCCGGCGGACATCGATTCGTTCCAGGCGCAGCAGCACCGCTGGACGATGGGATCGATCCAGACCGCGAGGAAGATCCTGCCGCGGCTCCTGCGCGCCCGCCTGCCTGCGCCGGTCAGGATCGAGGCGCTCTTTCACCTGACCGGAAACCTCTCCTATCCGCTGATGGTCCTCCTGGCGCTCCTGATCGTCCCGGCCACCGCGGTCCGCAGTGGAGCCGGTCAGGGCATCATGCTGGCCCTCGACCTGCCGCTTTTTCTCCTGACGACGCTCTCGGTCATGGCCTTCTACGTCGGCGCCCAGCGCCGGGTGCGCGACGACTGGCCGGGCACGCTCCCCGATCTTCCGGTCCTGATGTGCGTCGGCATCGGCCTGAGCCTGACCAATGCCCGGGCGGTCTGCGCCGCGCTCCTCGGTCTCCGCCGGGATTTCGCCCGCACGCCGAAGCGTCGGCTGATCGGACGCTCGGGCGACTGGCAGCCTCCGATCGAGCGATCGGCCGCCGGACGCGCCTGGGCGGCCGTCGAGCTGCTCTTCGGAATCTATTTTGCGGGGGCCGCGACCTGGGCCATCCTCGCAGGTCATTTCGCCTCCCTGCCGTTATTCCTCATGTTCCTGGCGGGCTACCTTGCACGCCCGATACTCGCCCTCGCGCAGGCCGTCCGGCCGCGATCGGGCCCCTCGATCGCCGTGCCTCTCACCCAGGCGGAAAAAACGCCTTGACGAAGAGCGCGCCGTGTCGTAGATGAGTCCACGCGATCAAGCACCGACAGCCTGAGTTGAATGGTTCGGCCGCGCCCCCCATCGCGGAGCCCGTTGTCTTCCGGGGGAGGGTTCCATTCGGTCTTCCTGCGTGGTGGCGTGCGCGCTCGCCGTCGGGGCGGCGCTGGACCTGTCCTCGCCGGGGAGCCGCGCGTCCGATGCGGCGATCCCCTCCGCCATCCCCGGACCCGGCCCGCTGTCGTGCGTCCTCGAGGTCTCCGGACGCGACGCCTCCGGCAACACCGTCCTGCAGACGGTGGGCTACGCGCTCGATCGACCGGGGCTGGTGCTGGCGCCTCTGTCCGCCACGGCGCACGGTGCGGCCCGCTGGCGCACCCTCGTGGTCGCTCCCGATGCGCTGGCGTCCTCGTCCGCCGGCGCGGTCGACGTGACGGAGATCCTGCTCGAGGATCCCGGCCGCGATCTCATGCTCCTGCGCGCGCCGGGATTGGGCGCGTGCGAGGCCGGCGATTCGGCGGCCGTGCCGCCCGCCGCAGCGGGGGACGCGCTGATCGGCATCCGGAACCGCGACGGCTATCGCAGCCGCGTCTACCGCGCCGTGCTGGACCGCTCGCTCCCGGTGCGGGGCGGGCCCGACCTGCTGCGCCTGCGCGTCCCCGACGGCGGCGGAGCGGGGTCGGGCTTTCTTCTGGACGGCCGGCGCCGGCTGATCGGATCGGTGCTCCCCCCTCCGGCCGGGGGCGACCGGCTCTTCGCCTGCGCCGTGCCGATCGATCGCCCTGCTCTCGACGCCGCCGCCACCCGGACCGGACGTCCCCTTCTCGAGGCGCCGCCCGCCCCGCTCGTCCAGGCCCAGCCGGCGCGCACCGCCGCCGGGCTCCTGGCGCAGGCCCTGCTCCTGACCCGCGACGACCAGGCCGATCGGGTGCTGGCCCTTCTCGACGAGGCGGTGAGCCTGTCCGGCGATTCCGACGTCCTGCTGATGGAGCGCGGGGCCTGGCGCTTCCGCATCGGCCGAACCGAAGCCGCCATCCTCGATTTCGCGCGCGCGGCCGTCCTGAACCCGCGCCTTTTCCTGGCCCACCTCAACCTCGGTGTCGCGCTCGGGACGACGGGGCGATACCCGGAGGCGGCCGACGCGTTCAAGCGGGCCCTGTCGATCGACCCCTACAACGCCCCTGCGCGCTACCAGCTCGCGGTGGCCCTTGCCGCCGCAAAGCACCGCGATCAGGCCCGCGGCGAATACGAGCGCCTGAGGCTCCTCGACGCCTCCCTGGCGCGCGATCTGGGCGCCCTCCTGCAGTTCTGAGCCCCCGGACCCCTCCCGCAAGCGGGCCGATTACCGAACCGTAATCCCCCGCCGGCAATTTTCCCGCCTCCCTTGCGTTCGGAAGTGCGGGCCTTATATTGCGATTGCGTGATTTTGGATCCGACCGCGGGCGCCGGAGGGGCGACGCTGATTGACTTCGAGAGGAGTGGAGCGATGAAGATCGGGATGACGTGGGTGGTGCTGCTGCTCGCAGTGCTGATCACGGCAACCCCGGCGTCAGCCCAAGAGCTCACGACCGGGACCCTGGCGGGCAAGGTCATGGACCCGACCGGCCGGGGAATCGCGGGCGCGGTGATCATCGCCACGTCGCAGTTCGGCACGCGCACCGCGGAGACGGACGCAAACGGCAGCTACATCCTGCCGTTCATGCGTCCGGCCGCCTACACGATTCGCGCGGAGGCCCCGGGCGGGTTCACGACGGTCATCCGCAACGACGTGCAGATCGGACTGAACCAGAGATCCTCCCTCGACTTCACCCTGGAGCCCGGCAAGACCGAGACGATCACGGTCACCGGCGACGCGCCGCTCGTCGATGTCCGCTCGACCGCCACCGGCACCAACATCAAGTACGGCGACTTCGCCGACGCCGTGCCAATCGGGCGCTCGTTCACGGATACGTACGCGATCGCGCCCGGAGTCGTGAGCGGGCTGCTCACCGGTCAGGGCAACTATTCGATCGGCGGAGCCTCGGGGCTGGAAAACGTCTACCTGATCGACGGCGTGAACGTCACGAACACCGGCTACGGCGGCATCGGCGCCTACAACATCAACTACGGCTCGCTCGGCACCGGGGTCACCAGCGATTTCCTGGACGAGGTGCAGATCAAGACCGGCGGGTTCGAGGCCGAGTACGGCCAGGCCCTCGGCGGCATCATCAACACCATCGTCCGCTCGGGGACCAACGATTTCAAGGGAAGCGTCAAGTGGTTCGCCACGCCGTCCTCCCTGATGTCCTCCAGGACGCTCGTCGCCCTCGACGCCGGCTTCGCCAACACCATCAACCAGAACGTGAACGATTTCGCCTTCTCGCTGGGCGGCCCGATCGTCAAGGACAAGGTGTTCTTCTTCGTCGCCTACAACCCGGTCATCACCACGACAAGGCTGGAGGCCCAGTCCAAGATCAATCCGGAGTTCGCCGCCGCCAGCACCTGCACGGGCGGCAGCCAGTGCGAAACGGTGTTCGACGAGACGGCTTCGACGAACGCGTTCGCCGCCCCGTCGGCGCTGGCCTTCCCGTCGGCCGGACGGGAGCTGGAGCGCCAGCGCACCGCCAACAACTACGCCCTGAAGTTCAACTGGCAGGTGTCTCCGAAGCACCAGGTGGAGCTGAGCTTCTTCGGCGACCCGGCCGACGGCAAGAACGGGCCGCAGCGGGACAACTCCCCCCGCTTCACCGACTTCAACGTCGGCGGCGGCTACAGCGATATCAAGTTCGGCTCGGACAACCAGGCCCTGAAGTGGAACGCCGTGTTCGGGCCGCGCTTCTTCATGGAAGCCCAGATCGCGCACCATGACGGGACGTTCCGCGAGACCTCCGCGCTGGACCAGTACAACTACAGGGATCTGCGCAACACGCTGGAGTTCTTCCGCGGCGCGACGACCTACGATCCCGGCACCGGCGCGGTCCCCTTCACGCTGTCCCCGGTGAACACGCGCCGCGGAGGCATCGGCTTCATCTCGAACCAGGATGACTCGAACACCCAGTACTCGATGAAGTTCACCAACGTGCTCGGCACGCACGAGATCAAGTACGGGATGCAGTACGACGACATCTCCTACAAGGACACCGCCAACTACACCGGCCCGTCGTTCAACGTCGACATCGGGGGATTTGCGACCCCCACGCGGGGCGGCGCCCTCGTCGACGTCCGAAACACGGCGGGAACCGTGAGCGATGCCTACGACACGAACAACGTGTTCCGCGTGACCCGCGCCCGTCTGTCGCCCGAGGCCCCCGCCACGACCGCGACGGAGAGGAGCTTCTTCGTCCAGGACACCTGGCAGGTCACCCCGCGCTGGACGGTCAAGGGCGGCGTGCGGCTGACCGAGGAGACGGTCAACGGCGCCGGCGAGTTCTCGCTCACGCTGGGCGGCGTCACGACCGACTACAAGCCGAGCGACTACACCTTCGACGGCAACCTGGCCCCCCGCCTGGGCGTGACCTGGGACGTGCTCGGCAACGGCAAGAGCCGCCTGTACGCCAACTGGGGCCGCTACTACGAGAGGGTCCCGAACGATCTGGCGATCCGCGCCTTCAGCAACGAGGTCGGGATCAGCAGGGCGGAGTTCAGCGATCGGGACCTGACGACCCAGTCCGGGCCTACCTTCGTGCAGGGGATCCAGCCGACGACCGTCGTGAAGGGGACCAAGCTCCCCTTCGAGGACGAGCTGTCGGGCGGCTTCGCCTTCGAGGTGTCGCCCAACACCTCGTTCGAGGTGCGCGCCATCTACCGCACGCAGGGGCGCGCCCTGGAGGACGTGCAGGTCAACGCCATCGAGCAGATCCAGAACTACTACTACGGCTACTCGTACGGCTACCCGTACGACCCGTTCGGCGGGAGCACCGGAACGCCGCAGAGCACGACGTTCCCGGCGGCCCTGTTCGGCGCCTACGAGCTGGCCAACCCCGGCACGAAGAACGTGCCGACAGGCGGACTGTTCAGCTTCCCCAGCGCGTCGCGCCGGTACAAGGCGCTGGAAATGGTCTTCACGAAGCGGTTCTCCGACAGCTGGTCGCTCATCGCCAACTATCGCTTCGCGCGCCTGATCGGAAACTACGAGGGGCTGTTCCGCAACGACAACGGCCAGAGCGATCCGAACGTCACGTCGCTCTACGACTTCCCGAACTCGCCGCTGATGTCCGGGCAGTTCGCCCGTGGACCGCTCCCGGCGGACGTCAGCCACGTGCTGCACGTCTTCCCGTCGTACAGCTTCGGCAACAAGCTGCGCGTCGGGGCCAACTTCTCCTGGGCCTCGGGCGTGCCGCGCACCTCCATGCTGGCGCACCCGATCTACCAGAACAGCGGGGAGATTCCCGGAATCAACCCGGTCTACGCGTACTGGAACACGGGGGGGACGCTGACAAAGACGAGCAGCCTCTCCTCCGCCCTGGCCGACCCGAACTCCGCCAGCAACCCGTTCCTGTTCAGCTACACGGCGGTCAAGCGCGGCAATCTCGGCAGGACGCCGGACCTGGTGACCCTGGACCTGCACGGCGACTACCCGATCACCATCGGCAAGACGAAGCTGTCCGTCATGCTGGACGTCTTCAACATCTTCAGGACGCAGGAGCCGACCGCGTTCGACGACAACATCGAGCTGACGGCCGGCGTCACCGACCCGGACTTCCTGAAGCCGATCCAGTACCAGGCCCCCCGGCAATGGCGCCTGGCGGCCCGGTGGGACTTCTAGAGTCGCGCCTCATCTCGCAGCCTCCTGATCCAGGCGGCCCCCGCAAGGGGGCCGCTTTTTTTATATACTCGCCCGCGTGAACCAGCCGCATCCTCCCCGGCATCCCGCCCCTCGGCATCCCGCGACGCGGCCCCCGGGCGGAGATCCCGGCCCCGGGTCCTCGCTCCGGCTCATCGTTCTCTGCGGGATCGGTGTCGCGATCCTGCTGGCGCTGGGGACCGTGTCCCTGTTCGTGCACGTCCCGGAGGGCTCGATCGCCGCCATCCACGGCGCGCTGCGCCCTGCGGGCTGGCGCCTGCGGCGGCCGTTCGCGCACGTCCCGTTCATCCCGCTCGCCGGGCGCCTCGAGGGCGTGGAGGTGGAGCGCCGGACCGACGAGGGGGCCTCCCTCAGGATCCGCCTGTCGTTCGCCTACGAGCTCGCGCCGGACCGGCTCGCGGAGGCCGCGGCCACGCCGGCTGAACGAATGCGCGCGATTCAGGAGTCCGGCCTGCGCGGCATGGCGTCCCTGCTCGCGCGCGAGGCGCTCGAGCCGGTTCCCGTGGCCGCCCTTCTGCCGGCCCATCCCGGCGGCCCCGATTCGGGGAGCGCGGCCGGCGCCTCGGTCGCGATCGGGGCCGCCAACGCGCCCCTCTCTCGCCCCGCCGCGGAGGCGATCGCGCGCGCGCTGCGCGCCGGCGGAATCGAGCCGGCATCCCTCGTGGCCCGCATCGGCCCGCCGGCGTCGTTCGCGGTGTCGTCCGAGGCGCCCCGGCCCGAAGCCACCGGCCTGCGCGTCCTTCTGATCGGCCTCGACGGGGCCGACTGGAGCACGATCGATCCGCTGCTGCGAGCCGGCCGCCTGTCGAACCTGGCGCGCCTGATCGAGAACGGGGCGCGCGGCCCGCTGCGGTCGTACGACCCGATGATTTCCCCCCTCCTGTGGACGACCATGGTGACCGGCGTCGGGCCGGACGTGCACGGCGTCGCCGATTTCCAGGCGATCGACCCCGCGACCGGAAGGCGCATGCCGATCACCAGCCGCTTCCGGCGCGTCAAGGCGCTGTGGAACATCCTGAGCGACGCCTCCCGCTCGAGCGCCTTCGTGGCGTGGTGGGCCTCCTATCCGGCGGAGGCCGTCAGGGGAGTGCAGGTCTCGAACCTCGTGATCTTCCAGACGCTCCGGCCCCGGGCCCCCGGCGCGGTGGCGCCTGCCGGGATCACCTATCCCCAGCAGTATTTCGAGGAGATCCGGCCCTCGCTCGGGACCGCGGCCGACCTGACCTTCGAGGAGATCAGCCCGATCCTTCACATCAGCCGGGCCGAATTCGCCGAAGGGCTCGCGACGGTCCTCAAGCCCAGGACGTCCGACGACGAGTCCGAGAACCGCAAGATGGCCCAGCAGCCGGTGCCGCTGGCGATCTCGATTCTGGCCGGATCGAAGAACTACGCCGCGATCGCGGCGGACCTCGCCGCCCGCCGTCTGGACCTGACGGCCGTGTATTTCGAGGGGATCGACATGATGGGGCACCGTTTCCAGCACTGCATGCCGCCTCGCATGGCGATCTGCCCCGAGCAGGATTTCCGGCGCTACCGGGACGCGGTCACCGGCTTCTACGTCAGGCAGGACGAGCTCCTGGGCACGATCCTGCGCGCCGCCGGACCGGAGACGACCGTGATGGTCGTGTCGGACCACGGGTTCAAGACCGGAGCGGACCGCCCGCTGGACGTGCTCCCCTTCACGACCCAGCAGCCGGTCGAATGGCATCGCGAAGACGGCATCCTGATCCTGAGCGGCCCCGGGGCGCGCCGCGCCCGCCTGGGGCCGCGCGCCACCCTGTTCGACATCGCGCCGACGCTCCTGTACCTCCTCGGGCTGCCCGCCTCCGAGGAGATGCCGGGGCGGGTCCTGCTCGAGGCCATCGACCCGAAGTTCGCCGCCTCGTTCCCGGTGCGCACCATCCCCTCCTACGAGCGCTTCGGCGCCCCCCGCGACACGCTCGTCGCCACGGGCCCCGGGGTGCGCGAGGCGGAAGAGGAGCTCCTCGACAACCTGCGCGCCCTCGGCTACATCGGCGGCGATGCCGGCAACGCCCCCCGCGACGGCGGCCCGCCGGAGGCCGGCGCGCCCGTCGTGGCGGGCGTGCACGCGCCCTCCGCCACCCCCCCCGCCGCTCCCGCTTCGGGGCCGGGAGCGGACACGCAGGTCTTCTACCATCGCAACCTGGCGACGTATTTCATGAAGCGGAAGGACTACGCCGGGGCGGCGAAGCAGCTGCGTCTCGCGAACGACCGGCAGAAGCTCCCCAAGAACTACCAGCTGCTGTCCGAGGCGTATCTCGGCATGGGGCAGCCCCGGCAGGCGATCGCCGCCCTCGAAGAGGGGCTGCGCACGATCGACTCGATGGATCCCGAGTCGGTCCTGTGGATCGTGCAGGTCTGCCTCTCGAGCGACGGCGGCCGGCCGGCGGCCCTCGACGCCGTGAAACGCTGGGCCACGCGCACGGAGAAGCGGCCCGGCCTCGACGACGCGATCGCGGGACTCCTTCGCGAGGACGCCGGCGACCGGGAGGGGGCCGTCGGCCTCTACTGGAAATCGCTCCAGGCCGACCCGGCGCGCGTCGTGGCGGCCCAGCGGCTGATGGCGCTCCTCCCCCAGGACAGGCACGCCGCGCTCGAGCCCTACGTGCGGCGCGCCCTGGCGCGCGATCCGCGCATCGACGAGTACCAGAACCTCCTGGGCGTGCTGCTGGCGGGGGCCGGGCGATCCGAGGAGGCCCTGGAGTCGTTCCGGCGAGCGGAGGAGCTCGATCCCGAGAATCCGCGCTTTCTGGCCAATCTCGCCGGCGCGTACGCCCAGCTCGGTCGCTGGGACGAGGCCGCGGCGGCGTACGAGCGCGCCTCGACCCTGGCGCCTGAAGCCGGCCTGTACATGAAGATGGGATCGGTCTATCGCCGGCTGGCGGAGCCGGAGCGGGCGCTGGCCGCGTTCCGGCGGGCGCGCGACCTGGGGGATCAGGGGAGCGGGCCGTACCTCGGGATGGCGCTGGCGAAGGCGGAGATGAACCGGCTGCCGGAGGCGCTCGACCTCGTGCGCCAGGGGCTCGACCGCCACCCCGGCGACCCGGCGCTGCGCTCGCTCCAGGACGATCTGATCAGGAGGGCGCGTAGTCCAGGATGAGGGCCCGGTCGTCCTGGCTCAGGTCGGTGAACCGGACGGCGACCTCGTGCGTCCCATCGGACCCCGGCGACTGGCGCACCACCTTCCCCTGCACCTTGATCTGCGACCGCGTGCCCGGCAGGAAGAACTCGATCTGCAGGACGGCCCCCACCGTGATCGGCGAGTGCGTCACCATCAGGAGCCCCGATTCGCTGAGGTCCTTCGCCTGGCCGATGACCTGACGCGTGGCATCCTTCCCGGTGATGTTGAACACCACCGTGATGCGCTCGGATTCCCGTTTCTTCAGCGACAGGATCCGCGCCACCATTCCCAGGAGCTCGTCCGGCTTCTGCGGCTTGGTGACGAACTCGGTGCACCCCGCGCTCACGCAGCGATCGCGGTTCTGGGTCGAGCCGGTGGCGCTCATGATGATGATCGGGGTCGCCGCCAGGGCCGGGTTCTTCCGCATCTCCGCGCAGGCCGTGGCGCCGTCCATCTTCGGCATCTCCAGGTCGAGCAGGATCAGGTTCGGCTGCCGGCTCAGAGCGAGGCTCACCGCGTCCACTCCGGACATCGCCGTGAGGACCTCGAACCCGCCGCGTTGAAGGTAGGATTTCTCGATTTCGAGGAACAGCTTGAGATCGTCCGCGATCAGGACCGTGACTTTCGCCAAGCGCTCCTCCCAGGGCGTCGCCCGGCGCGGCCTCCCCGTTCTTGAATCGACCGTCCGGCACGCCGTCCCGCCGCCCGTAGCCAGCGCGGGCGCGGACGTTACTACACGCATTCGGCGGGTGTCAACGCGAGCGGCCCACGACCCGCGTGGCACGGCACCGCATCCATCTGCCCTGGGGTCAAGGATTGCGGACTCTTCGCCGCCTCTTCAAGGACAGGCAGCGCTCGATCTCTCTGAGCCATTACTCGCCAGCCCATACGACCCAACTCCGCATGCGTTCGTGGCCCGCACCAGATACCAGAAACCCCTGCCCATGCTCGGGGTGCTGTTGTCGACAGCTGTGGTCGCCGCCGTTCCCGAGGCCAGGCAGGATTCGGACGCGCCGCCTCCCACGGGCAGCTCGTTGAGCGCCCCGTGAACCACATCGTAGGCGGCGGCGCCCGCATCCCAGGCGACGGTCGCCTTGTCGGAGCCGAGGCTCAGTCCCGTGACCTCTCCAGGTGCGGCCTGCGGTCCGTCCACGATACCGTCGCAGTCGTTGTCCTTGCCGTCGCAGATTTCCGGCGCACCGGGATGCACAGAGGGGTCCAGATCGTTGCAGTCGCCCTGGCAGGGGCTGAGGCCATCGCCATCCAGATCGGCGATCTGTGCCGGGCCGACTGTGTTGAGCGTCACGTTGGTGATCTCAGGAGCGTTCTGGTCGAAGAAGATGGCCGCGCCGTTGATGAATTCCGTCCCGTCCGGGACCCCCGCTCTCGGCCTGATCCGGAAGATGATAAACCCCTGGCTCCCCAGCTCGTCTTGCGTACTGTGAGGTAGATTGATTCCCGTGAAGGACCATTCGAGCACGTTATTCGGAAGGATCGCGATCGACGTGTACGGATGGCTTGTTGTGACGATTTCCAGGGTGTCGGGATCGAGATTCGGGTCGATGGCATCCAGAACGACGACGTCGAGGGCGGGCGTCAGCCCAAGGTTCTGAAAGCGGATCATGTACGTGAGCGCTTCGTCCTGACCAATGAAGCCCTCCGGACCGCATCCCGAGGGCTGCACCGTTTTGTCGTTTGGGTCGCACGAGCATTTGCACTCTTCATAGGGCAGGCCCGATCTGGGATCGACCAATGTCGTCGTCGGCCGAACTGCTATGAAGTTTGTGGTGCCTGATTGCGGTTCGGGCGGGCAAAACGCATCGAGGCCTGCCCTTGTCACGAGGCGCGCCGGCTGGTATGAGTTGTCGCACGCCACGACTTCCAACTCGACGCAGATCTTGCAGCTGATTCCCGGGGGTGCAAGGGCGCTCTGGAGATCCCAGGAGAGGTTCGGTGCCGCGGTGAGTGAATCAGACGTGGTCGTCGGGCACGTGTTGCTCACGACCGTCTCGCCAGAGAATTCGGCTGTATCAGCCAGATCGACCGTCAGGCGTCCTACGGGATGTTGAGGACCGGCCTCCAGAATAGGCACGGTACCCGCATTCCTGAAATCGGCGCAATAGAGCTGTCGAGCCGTCGGGCAGGCGGACTGGATCGGTCTTCCGTTGCAGACCGCCGGGTTGCCATATGTGGCTGTGAGGGTCGCCACAGCTGCGCACCGATATCGAACGTAGAAGTCGTTGCCCGACGAGGGAGCTCCCGGGGACACGCTCACGACGTGGGGCTGCAGGCACACCGGTCCGATCGTGCTCGTAGGGACCAGTTCAACCAGGTAATCCCCGCTCTGGAGCGGTGCCACGTACTGACCGTTGGCTCCGGTCCAGGCGTACCACGTCGGTCGTGGTTGTCCTGGTTTGGGAATGCTGGTAATGCGGACCTTCGCGGCGGCCACAGCGACCTCGTCCGGTCTGTTCTCGCGGCAGTTCTCGTCGAGGTCAACGATCACCCGTCCGCTGATATACGCCGGTTCGACTGTGTCACACTTGAGTCGATATGAGAAATCGCCGGGTTTGGAGGGATCCGGTCCGAGGAGCAATTGAAATCTGCCGTAGGGGGTGGTGATTTCCGTGGGTGTGAGATTGCGATCCTGCGCGACCACGAAGGCATAGCATGTGTCCTCCGACACACACACGGAGTATTGTTCCGGAAGCACGGTGAAATGGAGCCTCCCGGCACACGAGATATGTGGGTCTAGGGGAGTCCACACATCCTTATCGAAACCGACATCTGGCGCGACGATGACGTGGGCACCGACGACTCTCAAGGTCTTGTCGACGGCTCTGCCCTTTACCACAAGATCCAGCGCGGGAGAATAGTCGACACGACCGTTCGTTCCCACGGAGAATGAGAAACTTGCTCCGCTGCTGCATCCCACGAAGGTGAATGTGCCGCCTGGGAGTAGCTGCATTGTCTGCGGCCGCCACCCGTTCAGACAGCTGGTCACACCAGCGACCCGGAATCGTGGTTCCGTGAGATTCGTGGCATCCAAGGTGATAGGGAAACCTTTCACGGTGAGCCGGCTCCCCTCCCCGTGCACGACCCCTTCCAAGGAGGGATCGTAGGTGACGAACCCCGTGGTCGCATCCACACCGAAATAGAATTGGGAGATACTCGGTCTGTTGAGAAAGAGGTAGGTTGACGGCAGTAGCCTCAGCGGCTGCACCCTGCTCCCATCCATTGGCTGCAGCACACCATAAAGCTCGAAGAGTTTCTCCGTCAGAGCGCGGGCGTCAATTAGGATCTCGAATCCCTTTACGAGGAGTCTATTCGTCCCGACCCCTTCAAGGTAATCAGAGGGATCGTAGGTAATGTTTCCATCGAGCCCGACTCCAAAAGAGAACGCGACAAAACTGGTTGCTGACGCACGGGGGCATACCTGATAACTATAGCGATAGCTCGTGGTAGGAAGGAGATTCCACGTTTGCGGTTCCGTCCCAGTCACACAGGAAAGAGAGAGACCATAAAATGTATAGCCGGGCTCACTCAACGGGGTGGAATCGAGCGTGATACTGAATCCGTTCACGACGAGCGCGGGCGTTCCCGCCCCCTCCATTTTGCCTTGCAACGAAGTATCGTAGGTGATGTTTCCATCTTGACCTACAGCGAAATCGAGTGCGCCACCGGTGTAGCATCCCACAAACGTATAGGTCCCCGGAACGACCGTGAGCTGTTGCACTTGCGTAGCGTCGAGACAGCCAGTACCAGGTTGGAGATTGAAGTACCTTTCAGTCAAGGCGCGAGCGTCGATCGTGATGTCTGCGGCAAACGTGCTGGCCAAGCTCAGAGAACTCAGGATCAAGAGCGTTGCGATCCATCTTGGTGAATGCATTGTGTGATTCCTCTCTGCCCTGCTCGACTAGACGGGGGCGCCGCAGCGAACTGGGAGGTTCGACGGGTGGCTTGGCCAATGATTCCTCGAGAGAGTAAGCTTGGCTGGCTTATTACGCTCTTTTAGTTCTAGTGTCAAGGAGCCAATGATGATCCCAAGGATTCCGCATCCTGCGGCTGCGGACTGACAGGATGGGGTTTGGGAGGGATGGAGATTCGGGCGGAGGGCGTTTGGAGAGTTCGGGGGGTGCGGGCGAGGAGAGGGCTGGCGCTCTCGCGCGGGGTAGGAAGGAGGTTTGGGCGCGGGGCCGCCGGTGCGGTCTCGGCGGGAGCGCGGGCTTCAGGCAGATGGGGCGGGCCCCGGTTCAGCCCGAGGGTTCAAGCCGCGACCAGGCGCTGGCGCCGTCAAGGAGTGTCAGGTCATCGGCCATGCGGGCGGCCAGGGCCAGGCGCGTGAGGTGGCGGCGAACGGGAGGCTTGAGATTGCGTTCATAGAAGAGGTAGGTGGTGGCGAAGGCGATGGCGAGGGTGAGGAGGAGGACCTCGATCGCGGTGGGGTCGTGGATGAAGTAGTGGTCCAGGTGCCACAGGGTGACGAGCTCGTTGAACCCCCGGTCTTCGATACCCAGCGGTCGTGACCCCAGCGTTGGATCTTGGTGGGGAGCACGGTGGCGGCGAGGAGATCGGTGACCCAGACCCAGGTCTTCTCCTCCAGGACGTCGGTGAGGCTCCCGCCGACCATCTTGCGTTGGCGCGTCTGTTCCTCCGCCCAGACGACCCGGACGGTCCGACGGAGGGTCGTGAAGGTCGACAGGTTGGAGAGGTCCCAAAGGCGGGTGGTCTTGGGTCCCTCCACCAGGACCTGGGGAGCGACCAGACACTTCAGCTGCTCGGCGTCCTGAAACAGCTCCCGCCGTTCTTGCTTCATGACGATCACCACGTGCTTGCCGGCGTCCAGGATCGGTTCGAGGAAGGGGGCCTCGAGATACAGGGCGTCGGCCGAGATCACGTCGATCAGGCGGGCGTGCTGGTGCAGGATGCGCTTAAGGAGTCGTCGTGCCGCCGCGACTTCGCCCTCGCCGGGACGGATGAGCTCGAGGTCGAGGAGGACGGGGGGCAGGACGCCGACCCACTGGGCGGCCACGAAGCGGTGGTAGTACTCCCGCACGGTGCCGGTGGTGCACGGGATCTCCCGCACCAGGCATTGCGGGCAGCAGCGGGCCCGCGAGGCGCCGATCTCGTGGCCATCGACCGCCACCACCCGATACGACTCGCCCGGCCGGAGATGAATCGCCTTGCTGCGCCACGCGCGGTGCAGGACGGCCGACAGGATCTGGCGCGTCTTCTCCGCTGACATACTGGCGACGACGCGGCCGAGGGTGTCGGCGCTCGGTTTGCGAGCCCCGACCCACGCCTCCCACCGCCGGGAACGGCGCAGGTCCTGCTCCAACGCGTTGAAGCTGCGCACGCGCAGCACATACATCCCCAGGACCGCCAGCCAAACGGCGCGCGTCGGGATCTGGGGCAGCAGCCGACCGTCGTGCAGTCCCTCCAGGAGACGGGAAAAGCCGAAGCGTCTCTCGAGGTAGGCGGCGAAACGCCGGAGCAGGGCTATCTCTCCCGCTTCTTCAGCCGCCCGAGAAACCCCAGGGAGATCTGCTCGAGCAGCTGTCGCACCTCCGCATAACGTGCCACCCACTCCCGCACCCGCGTCTCCCACTCAACTGGGATGTAGACGGTGCGGTGCTTGCCGTTGAGGCTGAGGGCCAGATAGAGCGCGCCATGGCGGGCCGCGGGATCGGTGCGGCACCGGCAGGAGGGCTTGCCACACGAGCGGCGCATCTCGACGAGGGTACCGCGCATCAGTCCGGGCTCCCTGAGCAGGAGCCGGAGCCTCGAATACTGGGCGCGGTGGTCCTTGGGCAGGGCGGTTCGTGGGAGCATGCCGGCCTCCTCGTGACTGATATATCATTAATATATCAGACATGCAAGCGAAAACCTCGCTCTCGTCAACGCGAATTTCCTCCGGGAAGGGAATCCCGGGCTAACTCCGTGGCCCGACTGGGCGCGGACCGGGTTCAGCTATCCCCGATGCGGAACCCCTGTGATGATCCATCCGACAGGCTGATTCCCCAATCCCAGCTTCCCGCGCCGGGGGAGTATCGGTCGAAAGTTCGGTACTGCACGGCTTCGGCCACTCGATGCGGTGCGCGCTTGCTGCAACCGGGACGGTCAGCGGGCCTCGTGGTCGTCCAGCAGGACCACGTCGATCGGGTCGCCGGGCGCCATGGAGGAGACGCCGGGGGGCACGATGGCCAAGGCGTTGCCGCGGGCGCAGGCGACGAAATCGGCGGACCCACTGCTCGGGATGACCTCGACGTCATAGGCCGTCCCGTTCCACCGCGTCCGGGCCTGGACGTAGCCGGCGCGGCCCGGACGCTGGCGGACGGAGGACTTGAGGACGCCGCGCACGGGGGGCCGGACGGGGTCCGGGCAACCCATCATCCGTCGGAGCGCCGGCCGCGCGAACACCTGGAAGATGACGTAGGTCGAGACCGGATTGCCGGGGCAGCCGAAGACGAGCGTGCGGCCGCGACGGCCGAAGGTGAACGGTTTGCCGGGCCTGATCGCTACCCTGTCGAAGAGGATCTCGACGCCGGCGGCGCGCAGCGTCTTGCCGACCAGGTCGTAGACGCCCATGGACACACCCCCCGAGAGGACGAGTACGTTGTCGCAGAGACCGTCCTCGATCATCCGCCGGAGCGGGGCCTCGTCGTCGGGGGCGATGCCGAGGTAGCGAGCCGGGACTCCGGCGCGCCGCGCCAGCGCGTGGAGGAGCGGGCCGTTGCTGTTTCGGATCCGGCCGGGGGCCGGGGGCCGGTCGGGCTCGACCAACTCGTCGCCGGTGGCGAGAATCGCCAGGCGCGGCAGGCTGCCCACACGGACGCGGGTGCGGCCGCAGGAGGCCAAAACGCCGATCTCGCCGGGCCCTATGAACTCGCCGGGACGGAGCAGGACCTCCCCCTTGCGGACGTCTGTGCCGCGACGCGCGAGGTTGGCCTCGGCCTGGACGGCGCTCTTTGGTCGGACGGTGCTCGGATCGCCCGGCACCGGCTCGGTCTCCTCCACGATCAGGACGGCGTCGGCCCCCGGCGGGACCGGGGCGCCGGTCATGATGCGCGACGCGCTGCCGGGGGTCACCTTCTTCAGGGCCGCCGGGTCCATTCCGGCGGGGATCTCCTGCAGGATCCGCAGCGGCCGGAGCGTGTCCTTTAGGTCGGCGGCGATGACGGCGAATCCGTCCATCCTCGACTTGTCGAAGTCGGGGTAGTCGCGGTCGGCGCGCACCTCTTCCTGAAGGTAGCGGCCCGGCGACTCGTCCATGGGCACGTCTTCGAAAGGCAGGACGGGCGCGGCATCCAGGACGATCGACAGCGCCCGGTCGACGAGCAGGGGCTCACTCATGGCTGAAGTATATCGCGGCGCCCGGCGGCAGACCGCAGCGGGGAGGGGTTGGCCGGCAGCGGGTCGGTCAGCCGCGCGCGCGGACGACGAGGACGCGCGGGATGCCGGCGAGGTCCGCGTGGACGGCGGTGACCTCGAGGCGAGGCTGCCCGCCGTACAGGGCCCGCAGGGCCGCCTCCTGGCCGAGCCCCATCTCGGCGATCAGGTACCCGCCCGGCCTCAGGAAGTCGCCGCACTCGCGGGCGAGACGGCGGTGCACGGCGAGGGGGTCGGGGCCGGCCGACAGGGCGGCCCGGGGCTCGTGGTCGCGCACCTCCGGCATGAGGGCGGGGAACTCGCCGTCGCCGAGGTAGGGCGGGTTCGTCAGGATGAAATCGGCGCGTGCCGACAGGTCGGGGCCCGGGCCCGACCCGCGGAACGGCCCGAACAGATCGCCGCGGCGGAACTCGATCCGGGCGGCGACTCCATGCGCGGCGGCGTTCTCGCGGGCCACGCCGAGCGCCTCCTCGGAGAGGTCCCCCGCGAAGACGCGCGCCCGGGGGATCTCCCGCGCGACGGTCACCGCGAGACAGCCACTGCCGGTGCCGATGTCCAGGACGACCGGGTCGGCCGACTCGCAGAGTCGCAGGAAGGCCTCGATGAGCCCCTCGGTCTCGGGGCGCGGGATCAGGACGGCCGGGGTCACCTTGAACGCCAGCGACCAGAACTCCTGGACGCCGGTCAGGTACTGCAGGGGCTGGCGGGCGGCGCGCCTCGCGACCAGATCGCGGTACCGCGATGCGACCGGGGCCTCCACCAGCCTGTCGGGGCGGGCGTGCAGGCCGGATGTCTCGACGCCCAGGACGAAGGCCAGCAGGACCTCGGCGTCCCGGAGCGGCTCGGGGACGCCGGCCGCCTGCAGGGCCGTCCTCCCTTCCTCGACCAGGGAGGACGCGCTGCGGCTGCTCAGACGCGCACCTCTTCCTTCAACGCCTCCGCCTGGAAGTGGGCGGAGATCGGCTCGATGACCGGGTCGAGGTCCCCTTCCAGGATCTCGGGCAGCCGGTGGATCGTGAGGTTCACGCGGTGGTCGGTCAGCCGGTTCTGCGGGAAGTTGTAGGTGCGGATCTTCTCGGAGCGCTCGCCGGTGCCGACCTGGCTCCGGCGGTCCTTCGCGATGGAGTCGCGCTGCTTCTGGATCTCGAAGTCGAGCAGGCGCGAGCGCAGGACCTTCATGGCGCGCGCCTTGTTCTTGTGCTGCGAGCGCTCGTCCTGGCACTGCACCACGGTCCCGGTCGGCAGGTGGGTGATCCGGATCGCCGAGTAGGTCGTGTTGACCCCCTGGCCGCCCGGCCCCGTGGCGCAGAAGGTGTCGACCCTGAGGTCCTTCTCGTTCACCTCGATCTGCACGTCGTCCGCCTCGGGCAGGACGGCCACGGTGGCCGTGGACGTGTGGATGCGTCCCGACGACTCGGTGGCCGGCACGCGCTGCACGCGGTGCACGCCGCTCTCGTGCTTCAGCCGGCTGTAGACCTTGTTGCCGGAGATGAGCGCGATCGCCTCCTTGAGCCCCCCGAGGCCGGTCTGGCTCATGGTCAGCACTTCGACCTGCCAGCCGCGCCGCTCGGCGTAGCGGCTGTACATGCGGAACAGCTCGCCGGCGAACAGCGAGGCCTCCTCGCCGCCGGTCCCCGCCCGGATCTCGACGATCACGTTCTTCTCGTCGTTCGGATCTTTCGGCAGGAGCAGGGTGCGCAGCTCGGCCAGGAGGGCCTCCCGGCGCTGCTCCAGGGACTGCAGCTCCTCGCGGGCCATGGCGCGCATCTCCTCGTCGTTCATGAGGGCCTGCGACTCCTGGATCTGCCGCGCCACCTCCTTGTACTCGCGGTACCTCGAGACGGTCTTCTCCAGCTCGGAGTAGCTCTTGGTGACCTGACGGTAGCGGTCCTGGTCCGAGACCAGCGACGGATCGCTCATCTGGTGCGCGAGCTGCTCGAACCGGTCCTCGATGGCCGCGAGACGATTCAGAATCTCCACGTCACGACGCTCCTTGACGAAAATCTAGCACCGCGCGGGGACGGACGCCACCCGCACGGTGGGAAAGAAAACAGATCCTAGCTGTTGGGAAGGGCCGGGGACACGGGATCTAGGAGGCGGACTTGCCGGAGGCCGCTCCGGCCTTGGCCGCGGCCGCCTTGCCGGCCGCCACCTTGCCTGCCGCGGCCTTGGTCGCGGCCGCCTTCCCCGCCATGTCCTGGGTCTTGGTGTAGCGCTTCTGGAAGCGCTCCACGCGGCCGGCCGAGTCGATCAGCTTCTGCTTGCCGGTGAAGAAGGGGTGGCACTTGGCGCAGATCTCGAGACGCAGGTCGTCCCGGGTCGAGCGGGTGACGAAGGTCTCCCCGCAGGCGCAGACGACGGTGACCTGCTTGTACGCGGGATGGATCCCGGTCTTCATGTGACGACTCCCCTGGGGGCGGAAGCCCCGAAGCACCGCGCGATGTGGCGGGAGAGGGCATTATAGAAGAAACCGGCCCCGGTTGCAAAGGGACGGCGTGGATCGACGCGGGAACGCTCAGAACGAGAACAGGCAGGTCCACTTCACAGTCAGCGAGCGATCCACCACGTCGGACGGCAGCCCCTCGCGGTCGCGGCGCTCCGTGTACACGACGTAGAGGTCCGACCCGGGGCGGTACTTGTAGTTGAAACGCAGGTTGGTCGAGAGGTCGTCGAGAGCGGAGTTGTACTGCACGAAGACGTCGGCCAGAAGACGGGTCGTGGCATAGAGACCCCACCGCGCGTAGAGAAGTGTCGGGTTGAACTCCGAGGGGGGCAGGGCCGGCGACGTCGCGTCGGCGGGGCGGGACGGCAGGTCGATCTCGGTGCGCCTGACTCCGGTGCCGAAGCGCACGTGCCGCGAGATGCGGGCCGTGGCCCCCAGGTCGACGAAGCGGTACTCGCCGTCGAAGAAGTCTCCCGCCTCCATCGCCAGCGAGGCGGAGAGCGGGCGGCTCGCGTTCCCGTCGTAGCGCAGCAGCCAGTACGCCGGATGGTAGGCGCCCGGACGGACCTCCACGTCGTCGGCGGGGTCGGCGTCGTCCCCCGCGTCCAGGGTGAACGTCTCGCGCAGGCTGTCGAACGTCGGCTGGTAGCCGACTTCGATCCCGGACCCGTCGCGGAACTCCAGAGAGAGCGCCCAGTGCTGGAACCGTGTCGCCAGGTGGTGGTCCTGCCACGAGGTATAGATGTGCCGCGTGTGCGGCTCGACGCGGCGCACGAGCGCCGTGCGGGAGCGCCAGGACCAGGCGAGGAACCCCTCCGACTCCTCGATTCCGGTGCGCTGCACGAAGCCGACCTCGGGGTTGAACCCCGGGCCGATGTCGCGATGGGAGAACTGCACGTCCCAGGTGTCGTCGCTCCAGTTGGCGTACGCGTGGCCCGCTCCCTGGCTCGTGCCGAGCCCGGGCGTGCGGGTCTGCAGGATCGACCCGCCGAACTTGAGGTTCTGCAGGACCGACAGGTTCAGATCGACGCCGTAGGTGCGATTCGAGTGCGTCCCGGCCGACGGATCGGCGGGGTCGACCGGATCGTCCGGGCCGGACGGTTCCTTGCCGATCGCGATGAGCCCGAAATTCGAGCGCGCCAGGACGTCACGGCTGAGGCGCAGGACGCTGAAGTTCGTGTGCGGCTGCCCCTCGGCGTCGTCGGCCAGGATGCTCAGGAAGCCCAGGTTCGTCCGGCCGATGCGCCCCGCCATCTTCGCCCCGCCGAGAATCGGGATCGGCAGGGCGGACGCGGACAGGCCGATCCGCCGGCTGAAGAACGGCTGCAGCCCGGGCGGCGCCCCGGGGCCCGTGCGGTTGTAGCCGAAATCGAAGAAACCGGTCGACTCCAGGAAGAACTCGCGCTTCTCGGGGAAGAACAGGGGAAAGCGCGAGGTGTTGACCTGCTGGTCGTCCACCTCCGTCTCGGCGAAATCGGTGTTGAGCGTCAGGACGGCGGCCAGGTTCGGGGTCAGGTCATAGCGCGCGTCCAGCCCGATCTCGTTCTCGCGCTCGGTGCCTGACGCTCCGAGGCTCGGCTGTCTGTCGGCGCCTCCCAGGGCATAAGGCTTGAGCGCCAGGCTCTTCCCCTGCCGGATGTCCTCGAGGCCGGTGAGCGTCCCCGCCCGCGAGACGCGGAAGAGGTCCTCGTTGCGCGACAGGCGGCCCCAGAACACGTCCTCCGTGCTGCGCCTGATGTAGCGCCAGAGCTGGAGCCCCCACGGATTCGTCCGGCCGGGTTCGAAGTGGAGGGTCTTGAAGGGGATCTGCATCTCGACCGTCCAGCCGCGATCGGTGATGCGGCTCTGCACCTGCCAGACTCCGTCCCAGTCGAACGACTGCACGCGCCCTTCGTCGTAGACCAAGGCGTCGCCGCGCGCGCCGTTCGGGTTGGCCTCGAAGTAGAAGGCGTTGCGCCGGTCGTGGAACGTGTCGAGCATGATGCCGAACAGGTCGTCGTTCCTGAGGTCACCGTCCTCCTTCATCTCGAGAGCGATGATGCGGCCGGGCTCGGCGTCCGCGAGATCGGCTCCGACATAGAGGTTCTCGGCGTCGAACAGGAGGCGCACCTCCGTGGGCTGGGTGGCGGGCGCCCCCTCCGCCGGCAGGTGCTGGACGAAGTCCTTGAGCGGCTCCGCCGCCTGCCAGCACGGTTCGTCCAGCACCCCGTCGACGCGGATGGCCGATTCGCACCGGACGGCCCTGGCGATCGGACCGCCGGACGCTTCAGCGGGTGTCGGCTCCGCCCCGGCGCAGGTGCCCCAGGAGGCCAGGATCGCGACAAGCGGGATGCCATAGCGCTGCATGAAGCCATGCCTCGGGGAAATGGACGTTCCGGAACGAAGACCATGATATGCGGGCTCGCGTTAGTCCGGGCCTGTCGACGCGTGTCGCCGCCGTGGTCTTCCGGGGGAGCGTGGACTGATGCACCGGGGTCGATGGCGCGAAGAAGGACCGAGGCCGTCGATCGCTACTCGGATTCCAGGGGCACCATGTCGCGGCGGATGCGGATCCTGGTGCCCGCCACGATCTCCAGCCTGAGCCTCAGATCTTCGTAGCCGGGACTTCGCAGCGTGACGGTGCGCCTTCCGGGGCGGAGGGGCAGCAGGTCGGGATAGCCGTCGAAGTCGTCCGCGGTGCCGAGAAGCCGGTCGCCCACCCAGACCTCGGCTTCCTCGGGCCATACGTCGAGATCGACGAACCCGGCGTCAGGGACATAGTCGTTGTAATACCCGGGGCCGTAGGGATAATAGCCGTAGTAGTAGGGAGAGTACGGATACGCGTACGCCGGATAGAAGCCATAGTAGGAATAGCCGTAGATCGGGAAGCCGTAGGAGAAACCGAAGCGGAGCTGCGAGCGGCCCGAGCCCGGGCGGCCCGGGTGAGGCCGCCCTGCGTAGAGCCGCCCCGCGTACCGTCGATCCACGCGCGAGCCGTGCGGGCGTGAGCCGCGTTCGTGCGAGCCGCGCGGGTCGGCCGCGACCTCGAACACCGCGGCGCCCAGAACCAGCCCCGCGCAGAGCAGAAATGCAACCGACCGCGCCTTCATAGTCACCGCACCTGGCATGGATTCTAGCACCGTTCCACGGCCGGGACGAGTGCGGTGATGGCGCGGCCCCCGCCGGCCCGGCCCCCGCACCGGGCCTACCCCATGTTGCTCATGGAGGACAGGAATTCGTCGTTGTTCTTGGTCTTCTGCATCCGCTCGATCAAAAGCTCCATGGCCTCGACGGGGGACAGGGAGTTGAGGACCTTGCGGAGCACCCAGGAGCGATCCAGCTCCAGCTTGGCGAGGAGCAGCTCCTCCTTGCGCGTTCCGGAGCGGGTGATCTCGATCGACGGGTAGATGCGGCGATCCGCCAGCTTGCGATCCAGGTGGATCTCCATGTTGCCGGTGCCCTTGAACTCCTCGAAGATCACGTCGTCCATGCGGCTCCCCGTCTCGATGAGGGCCGTGGCGATGATGGTCAGGGATCCCCCCTCCTCGACGTTGCGGGCGGCACCGAAGAAGCGCTTGGGGCGCTGCAGCGCGTTGGCGTCCACGCCGCCCGACAGCACCTTGCCCGACGGCGGCACGATGGTGTTGTAGGCGCGGGCCAGGCGCGTGATCGAGTCGAGCAGGATGACGACGTCCTTGCGGTGCTCGACCAGCCGCTTGGCCTTCTCGATGACCATCTCGGCGACCTGCACGTGGCGGGTGGCCGGCTCGTCGAAGGTCGAGGAGATGACCTCGCCGTTGACCGAGCGCTGCATGTCGGTCACCTCTTCCGGGCGCTCGTCGATCAGCAGGACGATCAGGACGATCTCCGGATGGTTCTGGGTGATGCTGTTGGCGATGGCCTGCAGCAGCATGGTCTTGCCGGTGCGCGGCGCCGCGACGATGAGGCCGCGCTGGCCCTTGCCGATCGGGCAGAGGATGTCGAGGACGCGCGAGGACACGCTGTCGCGCGTGGTCTCGAGCTTGATCCTCTGGTTCGGGTAGAGGGGCGTGAGGTTGTCGAAGAAGATCTTCTCGCGCGCCTGGTCGGGATGCTCGAAGTTGACCGCCTCGACCTTGATCAGGGCGAAATAGCGCTCCCCCTCCTTCGGCGGCCGCACCTGCCCGGAGATCGTGTCGCCGGTGTGCAGATCGAACTTGCGGATCTGCGACGGCGAGACGTAGATGTCGTCCGGGCCGGGGAGGTAGTTGTACTCGGGCGCCCGCAGGAACCCGAAGCCGTCCGGCAGGGTCTCGAGGACGCCTTCGGCGAAGATCAGCCCGCTCTTCTCCGTCTGGGCCCGCAGGATCTCGAAGATCAGCTCCTGCTTGCGCAGGGCGGTGGCATTCGGCACGTCGAGCGCCTTGGCGATGCCGGTCAGCTCGGCGATCGACTTTTCCTTGAGCGTCCGGATGTCGAGCTTCTCGCCCGACAGCTCGGCGCGCGGCACGTCCTGGCGGTCGACTTCTTCCTCGACCGCGGTGGTGACGCCGCCCGCCGCTCCGCCGTCGGTGGCGACCGGCGCTTGCACGGCCTCCTCTGCCGGCGGGCGGCGCGGCGGCCGGCCGCCTTCACGGCCTCCCTGACGCGGGGGCCTGGACTCTCTCGAGGGTTTCACTTCGCGATCCATTTTGTCTCCATTCACGGGGTGGACCTTCCTCCTTGGGTTGCCGCCCTGGAGGCGGGCCCGTCGGCCCGCTCCGGACGGAATGTCTGTTGCTTCGTAAGGACGTCGCCGATCACGCGCCACAGCGCCGGGATGCCCTGGCCGGTCGTGGAGGACACGGCGAGGGGGCCCGTGCCCTCCGGCAGGCCGAGCCACCGGGCGGCGCGCTGCAGCGATCGCGCCCGGTCTCTCCCGGACAGCTTGTCGATCTTGGTGAGAACCACTTCGTGCCGGACACCCGCCTCCTGCAGCCACTCGCGCAGCTCGTCGTCCATGTCGGTCGGATCGTGCCGCGCGTCCACCAGGTGCAGGGCCAGGTCCGGACCCCCGGACCGGACCAGGTACGCCTCCACGAGTCCCTTCCACTGCTCGCGCACGCGGGCGGAGACCCGGGCATAGCCGAAACCCGGCAGATCCACGAAGAAGAACCGGTCGTTCACGAGAAAGAAGTTCAGCGCCCGCGTGCGCCCCGGGTCCTTGCTGGTGCGGGCCAGCCCCTTCGCCCCCAGGAGCTGGTTCAGGAGGCTCGACTTGCCGACGTTCGAGCGCCCCATGAAGGCGATGTGCGGCTGCGGCCCCCGGGGAAAGTCCTCGGGCCGGGTGGCGCTGATGTGGAAGCGGCGGGCGATGATGTTCATGTCCGGATGGGCCAAGCGGTCTTGGGCCAAATCGCTTCGGAAACGGCCTGCGGCGCGAACAAGCCGGGATGCCGGGGAAACTCCGCGGGACCGGTCCTTCCCGCGGGCCTTCGTTCAGGACGTGCTAATGAGCGATGGGACCGGGGGTTTCCTTGCCGAGGTCCTTATTATACTCCTTGTCGACCTCTCCGTGCGGTTCTCCCCGGTCCAGGGCAATCTGGAGGACCTCGTCCATGGTGTCCACCAGACGGAACTCGAGGGTCTTCTGGATGTCTTCCGGGACATCCGCCAGGTCCTTCTCGTTATCGCGCGGCAGGATGATGGTCCGGATTCCCAGCCGGTGGGCCGCCAGGACCTTCTCCTTGACGCCGCCGATCGGCAGGACCTTCCCGCGCAGGGTGATCTCGCCGGTCATCGCCACGTCGCCGCGCGCCGGGGTCTTGGTCAGGAGCGACGCCAGGGCGGTGGCCATGGTGATGCCCGCGGACGGCCCGTCCTTGGGGATGGCCCCCTCGGGGACGTGGATGTGGATGTCGAACTTGCGGTAGAAATCCTCGTCCAGGCCGAGCATCTGGCCGCGCGAGCGGATCCACGACAGCGCGGCCTGCGCCGATTCCTGCATGACGTCGCCCAGCTTGCCGGTCAGCGTCAGCTTGCCGCGCCCCTTCATCAGGGTGGCCTCGGTCACCAGGATCTCGCCGCCGGTCTCGGTCCAGGCCAGTCCGGTAGCGATGCCGATCTCGCTCTTCTTGTCGCTGGTGGCGGGACGGTAGCGGGGCACGCCGAGAAGGTCGGTGAGGTGCTCCTGCTTCACGGTGTACTGGTAGTCCTTCCCCTCTCTCACGACCCGGCGGGCCAGCTTGCGGCAGATGGAGGCGATCTCGCGCTCCAGGTTCCTCACCCCCGCTTCACGGGTGTAGCGCTCGATGATCTCCTGGATCGTCGCCTCCTCGAACGGGAACTTCTTCGGGTCGAGCCCATGGTTCTTCAGCTGCTTCGGGAGCAGGAAGCGCTGCGCGATGTTCAGCTTCTCGAACATCGTGTAGCCCGCCAGCCGCAGGATCTCCATCCGATCGCGCAGCGCCGGCGGAATCGGGTGGGTGATGTTCGCCGTGCAGATGAACATCACCTGCGACAGGTCGAACTCGGTGTCGAGATAGTGGTCCAGGAACGTGGAGTTCTGCTCGGGGTCGAGCACCTCCAGGAGCGCCGAGGACGGGTCGCCCCGGAAATCCATGCTCATCTTGTCCACTTCGTCGAGCAGGAAGACCGGGTTCTTCGTCCCGGCCTTCTTCATCATCTGGATGACCTGTCCCGGGAAGGCGCCGATGTAGGTGCGGCGGTGCCCGCGGATCTCCGCCTCGTCGCGCACGCCGCCCAGGGAGACGCGCACGAACTTGCGCCCCGTCGCCTTGGCGATCGACTGCGCCAGCGACGTCTTGCCGACGCCCGGCGGCCCGACGAAGCACAGGATCGTCCCCTTCATGCTCTTGTTGTTCACCAGGCGGCGCACCGCCAGGAACTCGACGATGCGCTCTTTGATCTTCTCGAGGCCGTAGTGGTCCTCGTTCAGGACCTTCTCGGCGAAGTCGAGGTCCCGGATCTCCTTGGTCCGCTTGTGCCAGGGAACGGAGATCAGCCAGTCGAGATAGTTGCGCGACACCGTCGCCTCGGCGCTCACGGGGGGCATGACCTCGAGGCGCTTCAGCTCCTGCATCGCCTTCTCGAGCCCCTCCTTCGACATCCGGGCGGCCGCGATCTTCTCCTTCAGCTCCTCGATCTCGTTGAGCTTGTCGTCCTTGCGCCCCAGCTCCTGCTGGATCGCCTTCATCTTCTCGTTGAGGTAGTACTCCTTCTGGGCCTTCTCCATCTGCTTCTTGACGCGCTGATGGATGCGCCGATCGACACGCAGCTTCTCGATCTCGGCGTCCAGCAGGTTCGCCAGGATCGTCAGCCGCTCGCCGGGGCCGAAGGTCTCCAGCAGGTTCTGCTTCTCTTCGATCCCGACCTGCACGTGGGCCGCGATGGTATCGGTCAGGCGGCCCGGCTCGGAGACGCGGATGGTCGAGATCATCGTCTCGTAGGGCAGGTTCGGCGAGAGCTTCACGTACTTCTCGAACAGCGAGACGACCTTGCCCATCTCGCCTTCGATCTCGGGAGTCAGGTCGACCTTCCCTTCGATCGGCTCGAGCAGCGCGACCAGGTAGCCTTCCTCTTCGCGGATCTCGAACACCTTGCCGCGCGACACGCCCTCCACCAGCAGCTTGATGTTGCCGTTCGGGAGCTTCAGGCTCTGGACGATGTTGGCGATGGTGCCGATGTAGTTGATCTCGTCGGCCTTAGGGTCGTCGGTCTTGGCGTCGCGCTGCGTCGCCAGGAAAATCCGCTTGTCCGACGCCAGGGCCTTCTCGACGGCCACGAGCGACGGCTTGCGCCCCACCACGAACGGGATCATCGTGTAGGGGAAGACCACCACGTCCCGAAGCGGAACGAGCGGCAGCGTGTCGATTTTCCGGCCCCGATCCTCGAAGGCGTTGATCATTTACCCTGCTTTCTCCATCAGGATGATGGGGGCCGTCTTGTTCTCCACGACCTCACGGGTGATCACGCACTCGGTGATGTCCGAGCGCGACGGCAACTGGTACATGAGGTCCAGCATGAGGTCTTCGAGGATCAGCCTCAGGCCCCGCGCCCCGATCTTGCGCTGCAGGCTCTGCTCGGCGATCGCTTCGAGCGCGTCCTTGGTGAAGGTCAGCGTGACGTTCTCGTACTCGAAAATCTTCTGGTACTGCTTGATCAGGGCGTTGCGCGGCTCGGTCAGGATCTTGACCAGCGCGTCCTTGTCCAGGTCGCCCAGGACGCCGATCACCGGGAGCCGGCCGACGAACTCGGGAATCAGGCCGTACTTGATCAGGTCGCCGGGCTGCACCTGGTCGAGGATCTCCTGCATGTTGCGCTGCGACTTGGTCTTGACCTCCGCCTTGAACCCCATCGCCTTCTTGCCGATGCGCTGCTCGATGATGCCGTCGAGCCCGACGAACGCCCCGCCGCACAGGAACAGGATGTTCGTGGTGTCCATCGGGATGAAGTCCTGGTGCGGGTGCTTGCGCCCGCCCTGCGGCGGCACGTTCGCGACCGTCCCTTCGAGAATCTTGAGGAGCGCCTGCTGCACCCCCTCGCCGGAGACGTCGCGGGTGATGGACGGCGAGTCGCTCTTGCGGCTGATCTTGTCGACCTCGTCGATGTAGATGATCCCCCGCTTGGCCTTCTCCAGGTCGTTCCCGGCGGCCTGCAGGAGCCTCAGGAGGATGTTCTCGACGTCCTCCCCGACGTATCCCGCCTCGGTGAGCGTCGTGGCGTCGACGATCGCGAACGGCACGCTCAGGAGCTTCGCCAGCGTCTGGGCCAGGAGCGTCTTGCCGGTGCCGGTCGGCCCGATGAGCAGGATGTTGCTCTTCTGGACCTCGACCTCGGAGCGGCGCTTCGACAGCTCGTTGCGCTTGTAGTGGTTGTACACCGCGACCGCGAGCTTCTTCTTGGCCTTTTCCTGGCCGATCACGTATTCGTCGAGGAACTCGCGGATCTCGACCGGCTTGGGCAGCTTCACCTTGGCCTTGGGCTCGTCCGGCTCGCGCTCCTCGGCGATGATGTCCAGGCAGATGTCGACGCACTCGTCGCAGATGTATACCGTGGGGCCGGCGATCAGCTTCTTGACGTCCCGCTGGTCCTTATTGCAGAAACTGCATCTCAATGATTCGCCGTCACCACGCTTGCCGGCCATGACCTATCTCCTGGAAAGAACTTCTGATGTTGCCTGGGATCCGCTGCTACTCGCGCTTGGAAATGACCTGATCGATGATGCCGTATTCCTTGGAAGCGATCGCCGTCATGATGAAGTCCCGGTCCGTGTCGCGCTGCATCCTCTCCATCGGCTGCCCCGTGTGGTGGGACAGAATGCTGTTCAGGCGCTCGCGAATCCTCAGAATCTCCTTGGCGTGGATGTCGACGTCCGTCGCCTGTCCGGAAAAATCGCCCATCGGCTGGTGCAGAATGACTCGAGAATTCGGAAGGGCAAAACGCTTTTTCGGTGAGCCCGCCGCGAGCAGCACCGCGGCCATGCTGGCGGCCTGCCCGATGCAGATCGTGGAGACATCGGGGCGTATGAACTGCATCGTGTCGTAGATGGCGAGTCCCGCCGTAACGGAACCACCCGGGCTGTTGATATAGACGGAAATGTCTTTCTCGGGGTCTTCGGCCTCAAGGTACAGCAACTGCGCAATGACTAGATTGCTGAGCGTGTCGTCGATCCCGCTCCCGATGAATACAATGTTGTCTTTGAGAAGCCGGGAGTAGATATCATACGCACGCTCACCCCGGTTGGTCTGTTCGACCACCATCGGTACGAGTGGCATGATGGGTTACTTCACCTCGTGCGTAATATTAGCACCATTGAACGCAAAGTCAAGCGACTTTTCCCTGACGATCTGCCGCCTAAGCCCCGACAGACGCTCACTTTGCGACAGTTGATCCTTCAGCGCACCGACGGTCGTCTGACGCCGCCGCGCCTCCTCCTTCAGCCAGGCGTTTACGTCGTCTTCGGTCGCCTGGAGCCCCTCCTGCTCGGCAATGGCTTCCAGGATCAGCATCGCCCGGACCATCTTGGTGGCCCCCGGGACCAGCTTCGCCCGCTCCTCGTTCCAATCCACCTGCGCCCTGGACGGATCCTTTCCCTCCGCGATCATCTCGCGGACAATCGATTCCAGGCGCCGATCGACTTCCGAATCGATCATGGCCACCGGCACCTCGATCGGGTGCCGTTCCACCAGGTAGGACAGGATCTTGTCCTTGGCCTCCGCCTCCTCCGACGCTTTGGCCCGTCTTTCCAGCTCGCTTTTCACCTTCTTTTCGAGCTCGGCGAGACTCTGAAAATCGCCCAGTTCCTTGGCCAGATTGTCGTCGATATTCGGCAGCACTTTCTTCTTTAATTCCTTGATTTTTATGGTGTAGGAGACGCTGCATCCGCGCAGCGCGCCGGCCCGTTCCTCGTCGGGGTAGGTCGTCTCGAACGAGCGCGCATCCCCGGCCTGCGCCCCCAGGATCGCGGCGTTGAAGTCGGGATGGTTGTTCTCGGCGCCCGCCTCGAGGAAGAGCGGCTCGTCGACCAGGTTCTTCCCCTTCCCCTTGAGGAACCGGCACGACAGCGTTCCGACCACGAAGTCGCCCTTCTGCACCGGGCGGCCGGTGATCTCCTCCAGCTTGGCGGCGCGATCGGCCAGCTCGGCCAGCGACGCCGCGACCATCTCGGGGGTGACCTGGCGCCGCGCGACCGAGATCGCCATGCCGCGATAATCCGCCACGGTCACGACCGGCCGGACCTCGAAGGTCGCCTTGAACGTCAGGGGCCGCCCCGCCTCGTAGTGGACCTCGTTGAGGACCGGAGCGTCCACCGGCAGGAGCTTCTTCTCCTCGAGGGCCCGGGCCGAGTACTCGCGCACCATCCGCCCGACCACCTCGTCCCGGACGTCCTTCCCGAATCGCTGCCGCACGACATCGAGCGGGATCTTCCCCTGGCGGAAGCCGGGGACCCGCGCGTGCCGGGAGTACTCCCGGATCGATTTCTCGAGCTCCTCGGAGACCTGCTCGCCCGGGATCTCGACCTCGAGACCGCGCTTGCAGCCTTCCAGCTCGTTGACCACCACTTTCATCAATTTCAATACCCTCGTCTCGGCGTCATCCTCTTGGTTTGTTGGGGGAACGACTCGGGGATGGAACCCAGCCGGTGAAGTTGGTCTTCGTTCGACAGCGGGCGATGATAGCAGGATGCCCCGGTCGATTCAAGGGTGACAGGCCGGCGGCCACCCGGGCCGGCCACCTGGCCCGGACCTGTCACCGGCGTCGATCAGGATCGCGTTGCGTCGGAGCGCGATCCGGCCTCAGTCCCGGGCGTTGGCGCGTCAACCCTCCGCTCGTTACGGTACCAGACCCCGAGGTCCTTCTTCCCGAGCCTCCACAGGATGCCGAGCGGCGCCTTGCCGCAGCAGGACGCCAGCTCGCCGTGCTCTCCCAGGTAGTGGTGGAAACGGCACGCGCAGACTCGGTTGTCGAGCCCGTTGCCGCCGCGCCGGGAGCGGTAGAGGACGTGATGGTCGTCCAGGTTCTTCCGCGAGGTGCAGCCGGGGGCGCTGCAGCGCCAACCAGCGCGGGAATAGACCGGGTCGCCGCGGCGCTTCGGGGCGCCGGTCGACACTCGGGCCCGGGCGCCGGCCCGAGCGCGTGTCGGCTCGTCTGTCGAGGCGCCGGCCGGGGCGCGGGCGATACGGTGCGGCGGGTCCCAGGTGAGGACGAAGTCCTCGAGGAGCGCCAGGAGGCCGACCCAGGCCGGCACGCGGCGGGAGCGGACGGAAAACGTCCGGGCTGCCACCATGGACGGCGCGGCGTGAGGATCCGGCCACGGTTCG
>DASYUH010000010.1 GCA_036001465.1 Candidatus Polarisedimenticolia bacterium | reverse complement strand
ACCTCGACCATCGGCATCGCCTGCTGACGAGTCTCCATGTCGACCAGGCGGTCGTCGAGACGCCCGGCCCGCAGCTGGGCGCGGAGCTTGTCCCGGGTGGCGTCGACGGGCGCTCCGGGCGCCACCTGCTCGAGCGTGCCGCCGCTGAACGGCTCGCCGCCCCGGCGCGGCAGCAGGAGGTCGAGCAGGCGCTCCTCGGCCTGCGCTTCGGCCTTGTCCCGCACGGCCGCCATCATCTCGGCCTTCACCATGTTGACGCCGAGCTCGGTGAGCTCACGGATCATCGACTCGACGTCACGGCCGACGTACCCCACCTCGGTGTACTTGGAGGCCTCCACCTTGATGAACGGCGAGTCCGCCAGCCGCGCCAGCCGGCGGGCGATCTCCGTCTTGCCGACGCCGGTCGGGCCGATCATGATGATGTTCTTGGGCGCCACTTCCTCCGCCATCTCGGGCGACAGCTTGAGGCGGCGCACGCGGTTGCGCAGGGCGATGGCGACCGCCCGCTTCGCCTTCTGCTGGCCGACGATGTAGCGGTCCAGCTCCTCGACCACCTGGCGGGGGGTCATGTCGGCGGCCGGCTCGGTCACGCCCGCGGCGTCTTGCGTGCCGGCCGGGAGCGCGCGGCTCTTGCCCTTCACAGCTCCTCCACGACGAGCCGGTCGTTGGTGAAGATGTCGATCTCCGAGGCGATCTTCAGGGATTCCTCGACGATGTCGCGCGCCCCCAGCTCGGTCCGGCGCGCCAGCGCCCGGGCCGCCGCCAGGGCGCACGGGCCGCCCGATCCGACCGCCACGAGCCCGTCGTCCGGCTCGATGAGGTCCCCCGTTCCGGACAGCAGGAACGAGCGCGTGCCGGAGGCCACGACCAGCAGGGCTTCCAACCGCCGCAGCGCCCGGTCGGTCCGCCAGTCGCGCGCCAGCTCGACCGCGGCGCGCTCGAGGTTCCCGTTGTACTCCTCGAGCTTGGCCTCGAAGCGGGTGAACAGGGCGAACCCGTCCGCCGCCGCGCCGGCGAACCCGGCGATGATGCTGTCTTTGTACAGGCGCCGGATCTTGCGCGCCCCGTGCTTCATGACGGTCGAGCCGAGCGTGACCTGCCCGTCGGCGCCCATCGCCACCTTCCCCCGGTGGCGCACGCACAGCACGGTCGTGGAGCGGGTTTTCACCCGCGCATTATCACGGAAGAACCAGGCGCGGTCAACGCAACGCGGACGCGGGCGTCGACCACGAACGACGAGGCCCTGTCGGGTCCCGCGAGGAGCGGATTGATGTCCACCTGCTCGACGGACGGGTGGTCGGCCGCCAGCTGGCCGAGGCGCAGGAGAGCCTCGACCAGGAACCCTTCGTCGGCGGGGGGTCCGCCCCGGGCCCCGGCCAGGACCGGGTGCCCGCGGATGCCGCGCACCATCTCGCGGGCCTCGACGTCGGTGACCGGCAGGATGCGGAACACCACGTCCTTCATCACCTCGACGAAAATGCCCCCCAGCCCGAACATCAGCATCGGCCCGATGCGGGGGTCGCGGGCGATCCCCAGGATGGTCTCGCGCCCGCCGCGCACCATCGCCTGGACCTGGAAGCGGAGCCGCGGGTCCCCGATCGATCCGCGCATCTCCGCGCAGGCGGTCTCCACCTCCTCCGCATTGCGCAGGTCGAGCCGCACCGCGCCCGCCTCGCTCTTGTGCACCAGGCTCTCGGCCACGCCCTTGATGACCACCGGGAAACCGAGCGCCCGCGCGGCCGCCACCGCCTCCTGGGCATCCGCCGCGAGGCGCGAGGGGGCCAGGGGCAGGCCGTAGGCGCGCAGGAGGGCCTCGGTCTCCTCCGGCGCGAGCGCCGCCCGGCCCGCCGCGGCCGCGGCCTCGAGGACGGCCGCGGCGCGCCGTCGATCCACGTCGAAGGCGCGGTGCGTGCCCTCCACGCGCTCCCGGACGCGCCGGTGGTGGTCGAGACCGGCCAGGGCGCGCGCCGCCTCCTCGGGAAACAGATAGACCGGGACGCCGGCCCGCCGCAGCTCCTCGACGCCCCGGCGGCCCTGCTCCTTTCCCATGAAGCAGGTCAGGATCGGCACCCGGGCGCCCTTCGAGGCGGCGATGATGGCGCGAGCCACCTCCAGGGCGTTGATCATGATCGGCGACACGAAGATCACGATCAGTCCGTCGAGGTCGTCATCGTCCTGGAGGATCGCCAGAGCCTGCGCGTAGCTCGACGCGTCGGCCCCGGCCACCATGTCGACCGGGTTCCGCACGCTCGCCTCCGGGACCAGGACGCGCCGGAGCTTCTCCTGCGTGCCGGCGCCCAGCTCGACGACGTCCAGGCCCAGCGTGGCGCACGCGTCGGTCGCCATGATCGCCGGCCCCCCGGCATTGGTGAGAATGCCGACGCGGTTGCCCCGGGGCGGACGCTGGTGCGCGCAGGCGGTCGCCAGCTCGAACATCTCGCTCATCGAATCGACGCGGATCACGCCGGCCTGGTCGAGGAGCGTGTCGTAGGCCGCCCCGGTCCCCGCGAGGGCCCCGGTGTGGGAGAACGCGGCGCGCGCCCCGGCCGCGGTGCGCCCCGACTTGACCGCCAGGATCGGCTTCTTGCGCGTCACCCGCCTGGCGATCGACAGGAAGCGCGTGGGGTTGCCGAACGACTCGAGGTACATCAGGATGCAGTTCACGCGCGGGTCGTCCTCCCAGGCCTCGATGAGGTCGTTGCCCGAGATGTCGGCCTTGTTCCCCATGCTCACGAAATAGGCGATCCCCAGGCCGATCTCGTGCGCGTGCGCCAGGATGACCTCGCCCAGGGCGCCGCTCTGCGACATGAAGCCCACCGAGCCGGGCTCGGGCCGCGTCGCGGCGAAGGTGGCGTTCATCCTGATCTCCGGATCGGTGTTGATGACGCCCATGCAGTTCGGGCCGACCATGCGGATGCCGGCGGCGCGCACCCGGGCCTGGATCTGCTGCTCCAGGCGCGTCCCCTCCCCCCCGACCTCCCGGAATCCCGCGGTGATCATCACGAGCCCGCGCACCTTCCCGGCCACGGCGTCATCGACCACGGCGGACGCGATCTCCTTGGGCACGACCACGACCGCCAGGTCGACCGGGTCGGGGATGTCGCGCAGGCTCGGGTAGCACTTGATCGAGTGCACCGACGTGGCGTGGGGGTTCACCGGATAGATCGGTCCGGTGAACCCGTACTGGATCAGGTTGTGCAGGATCTCGCGGCCGATCGACTGCGGCCGCCGCGAGGCGCCGATCACCGCGATCGATCGCGGCCTCAGGATGGCGGAGAGCGCGCCGTCCATCAGCGCGCGACGTCCCGGACGACCTCGTCCATGATGCGCGCGCCGAGCCGGAGATTGTCGATCGAGATCCTCTCGTCGTTGCCGTGCGCCCGGCGCTGCTCCGTCTCGTCGAGGACGTACGGCTCGAAGCCGTAGGCCTGGATCCCGAGGGTGCGCATCAGGGCGCTCTCCGTCCATCCCGTCAGGATGGTCGGGGCCAGGACGAGATCGGGATGGTGCCGGGCGCGGGCCCGATCGATGGCGCGCATCAGCTCGCTGTCGACCGGCGACGCGGTCGCCGGGACGTAGGCGCCGATGGTCTCCACCGTCACTCCCGGCTCCTCGACGAGCTGCTTGAGCTGCTCCAGGAACGCGGCGGGATCCTGGCCGGGCAGAAGCCGGATGTCGACGCGCGCCTCCGCCACGGTCGGGATGATGTTCGTTTGCGGCGCCCCCTGCAGCATGGTGATCGAGATGGTGTTGCGAAGAATGGCGTTGAAGAACGGGTCCGACTCGATCGTGGCGCGGAAGGCGGGGTCGTTCAGGGCCTCTTTGATGTTCCTTAACTTCTCCGCCCTTCCCGGGGGCTGCGAGGCCGCGCGCGCCTTGAAGAAGGCGTCGGCGGCCGGGGTGACGACCAGCGGCGTCTCGTAGCGGGCCAGCCGATCGACGGCGCGGAGGAGCGCCAGGACGGCGTTCTCCTTGGTGAAGGGCTGCGACCCGTGTCCCGGCCTCCCGCGCGCCGTGATCTTGATCCACAGCGGGCACTTCTCGGTCACGCCGACGTCGTACGACCGGGGGCGCCCGTCCACCTCGTCGATCACGCCCCCCTCGTTGATCAGGAACTCGGCGTCGCGCACGAGGTCGGGGCGCTTCTGCACGATCCATGTGGCGCCGGCGGCGTCGACCTCTTCGTCGGCGGTGGCCACGAAGATCAGGTCGCGGGAGAGGAGGGATCCCCCTCGCCGGACATTGACCATCGTCACGGCCTCGATCAGGCCGGTCGTCTTCATGTCGAGCGCCCCCCGGCCGTAGACGTAGCCGTCCTTCAGGACCCCCGCGAACGGATCGACCGTCCAGAACGGTCGCTCCACGTTCACCACGTCCATGTGGTTGAGCAGAAGCAGCGGCCGCTTCGCGCCGCTCCCTTTCAACCGCGCCACCAGGTTGGCGCGCCCGGGGGCGATCTCGAAGATCTCGGAAGGGATCCCCTCGCGATCGAACCAGTCCTTGAAGAAGCGCGCCGCCTTGAGCTCGTTGCCCGGAGGATTGCTGGTGTCGATCCTCAGGTAATCGCGCAGGAGCGAGACGATCTCCTCGTCCGTCAGCGCGGCCTTCGCGGCCGGCGGCGGCGCGCCCCATGCGACCGGCACGGCGAGGGCCGCGCCGAGCAGGACCGCCGCCAGGATCCCCGCCGGCGGACCCGCCGACCTGCCTGCCCCGATGAAACCGCCTCTCCGTCTCTGGGTCACCGTCGCCCCTCCAGGAAGCGACCCTTGTACCTCAGGACCCGCTCCGACTCAAGCCGCGCGTTGCTTGACACCGGGCGCTGCGGCTCCATAGCATGTCGCGGCTCGTCCCGTCGTCGCGGCTTCGGGGACGCGCGAGCCCGGAGGGGATCCGATGGCGGCGCCGCAGGACGAACGCAATCTCCACCTCGCGATCGGCTACTCCTCCCTGACGCTGTTCGCCGCGTCGATCGGCGTGCTCATCTGGTTCCTGCTGGCGCGGCTCGACCTCTCCGAGCCGCTGTCGGACGCCATCCTCCGCGAGCTCGAGCGGGCCACCGACGGCCGCGGCGACGCCAACGCCACGTTCAACGTCATCCTGGTCCTCGCCTGGGGGTTCCTGCATTCGCTCATGACCCGGCGGCGCTTCAAGGACCATCTGCAGAAGGTCATCCGCCCCCACCTCGAGCCGGCGGCCTACTCGATCGTGTCGAGCGCCGGCCTCATCGCCGTCTGCCTGCTGTACCGGCCGATCCCGAGCGAGGTGTACGCGCTGGGAGGCGGTGCGGCCCTGATCGTGCGGCTGCTGTTCTTCGCCGCATGGGCGCTCTTCGTCTTCTGCTTCTTCCATCTGGATCCGCTCGAGATCACGGGGCTCCGTCCCATCCTCCGCTACCTCGACGGCACCGCCAGGCCGCCCGAGCCGTTCCGCGCCACCGGTCCGTTCCTCTGGGTCCGCCATCCCGTCGAGCTGTCGTTTCTCGTCGCCTTCTGGGCGACCCCGCACATGACCCGCGGGCACCTGCTGTTCGCCGCCCTGATGACCCTCTATACCTTCATCGGGATCGATCACGAGGACCGGAGGATGCTCGACCTGCACGGCCCCGCCTACGCGGACTACATGAAGCGCACACCCCAGATCGTCCCCCTGCCCCGTTGAGCGATAGCGGTCTCGCTCTTCACCGCGTGGCGGTCGCGGGCGTCTTCGTGCTGGGGTTGGCCGTCTGCCTGCCGGCGGCCGACGCCCCGTTCACGTTCGACGAGCAGGCCGGCATCGCGGACAACCGGGCCATCCGGCCCGGAGCCCCGCTGCGCGAGGCGATCCTCTATCGCTACTCCCCCGACCAGGCGCGTCCCGTCTTCTTCGCCTCGCTCCTGTTCGACGCCGATCTCTGGGGCCGCGGGCCGCGCGGCTTCAGAGTGATCGGCTTCCTGATGCACCTGGCCTGCGGCGCAATCCTGTACCTGCTGCTCCGGCGTTCAGATGGGCGGGCGCCGGGCGCCGGCGCCGCAGCACCCGGCGACAGCCTCGCCGCCGCCCTCGGGGGGACCGCCCTGTTCCTGCTGCATCCGTTGCAGTCGGAGTCGGTGCTTTACATCTGGGGCCGGTCGGAGGTCCTCTCCACCCTCTTCGGGCTTCTGGCGGTCCTGCTCGCCCTGACGTCCGGCGAGCGCCCGACCCGGCCGGAACGCCTCTATCTGCTGCTGGCGGGCGCACTCGCCTGCGAGGTGTTGGCGCTCGGCTCCAAGGAGGAGGCGGTCGTGGTTCCGCTCATCTTCTTTATGTGGTGGAGGTGGGTGGAGGGGCGCCCCGTGCGGCCGGGGACCCTGCGCGCCCTGGCCCTCGGCGTCCCCGTCGTCCTGTTTCTTCTCTGGAGGGCCTGGGTCCTCGGCGGCATCGGACGACAGGTCTTCGCCCGGAGCATCGCCGACAACGTCCTCGGCCAGGGGGTGGTCACCCTGCGCATGCTCCGCCTGTTTGTCCTCCCCTTCGGGCAGAGCATCGACCACCCGGCTGAGGTGCCGGGGCTTCTCGCCGGCACCCTGGCGATCGCCGCGTGCCTGCTGATCGTCGGTTGGGCGATCGTCGTCCTTCGGGCCGGTGACGCGAGCCCCGCTCTTCGGCGGATCGCGTGCGGCGTTCTCGTCGCGGCGGCCGGGACCGTCCTCTACTGGGGCGTCCCGCTGCCCGATCTGATGTGCGAGCGCCGCGCCTACCTGCCGCTCGCGGGGGCGGCCCTGACGGTATCGGGAGTCGTGCAGTACGCGCGCCGGCGCGCCGGCCTCGCGGTCGCTCTCATCGTGCTCCTGCTCGCGCCCGCAATGGCCGCCCGGGGGCGCGTCTGGTCCGATCCCCGTCGCCTCTGGGAGGAGGCGGCCCGGATTGCGCCTCTCAACGCCCGCCCGCCGATCAACCTCGGCGTGATGGCCGCCGAGCGCGGCGATTTCGCCCGCGCGCTCCAGCTCTTCGATCAGGCGGTCCGCCGCGAGCCGGCCAATCCCGAGGCGCTGTTCAATCGCGGCAAGCTCCATCGGGACGCCGGCCGGCACGATCAGGCCGTCGCCGATCTGCGCGCCGCCATCGCGGCGAGCCCCGGCATGGTCAAGGCCCGGATCAACCTGGCGATCGCCCTGATGGACGTCCACGACTTGGCCGGCGCCGAATCCGAGCTGCGGGCCGCGCTGCGCATCGACCCCTGGGATCCGCGCGCCCTCACCAACCTCGGCGAGGTGCTGCGCGCCACCGGCCGCCCCCGCGAGGCCGTCGTGTTGTACCGGGAGGCCCTGGACGCCGATCCGACCTATTCCCACGCCGCCGCCCGTCTCGGCGTCACGCTCGAAAACCTCGGCGACCGCCAGGGGGCGCTCGCCGCCTATCGCGAGTTCCTGGCGCGGGGGACGGCCTCGATCTCCGATCGGGAGGCGGTCATCGGGAAGGTGAAGGCGCTCGAGCAGGATTCGGGCGAGCCGGCGCTCCCCCCGCCCAGTCGGCCCTAAGTCTTCCAGGAGCGCCAGCAGGCCGACCCGGCCCGGCACGCGGAGGGAGCGGATGGAAAACGTCCGGGCTGGGTCGCTCGGCGGCTTCCGTACCGAAGCGCTGCACCTGCGAGCCGGCGAGCGCGTCGGCGGTGGGCGTGCAAAGAGTAAGGACAGCCGTCGAGGATCCTCACGTCCTGGACACCGGCGTAGAGAAGCACCAGCGCCACTCGGGTCGCCGCCATCGTCGGCTTGCCGTACAACGACGGGGCCGTCCGGGTCACCCCGAGCGAGAGCAGCGCCCGCTCGAGCTCGGCGTCATCGACCAGCCTCCAGAGCGGCGGGCGCTCGATCCGGCCGGTGTCGAAGTGGAGCGCCCCCGGGACGTGCGCCTTGCGGTAGTCGCGGGCGCCGCCCCAGCCCACATGGAAGAGGGCCACGCCTGGATTCCTCGCCAGCTATTCCGGCGTCACGATGGCGTCCGCGCGCGAGCTCAGGCCCGCGCGCGTCCCGGCCTGATCGGCCGCGCCGGCGAGCTTGGGATTCGGCAGCGGGGGCGGCAGGAGCTCGCGCGGCAGCATCTCCGGGCGCGTCGCCGCGTGGTACACGAACGAGGCCATCACGGCGGCGGCCTGCATGAGGTCGGAGGGGACGGCGTGGTCGTACAGGTCGAGGTCGGAGTGGTGCGTGCGCGACATGTAGTCGAGCGGGTCCTGGATGAACTGGAAGCCCGGGAGGCCGACGGCGTCGAACGACTTGTGGTCGGTGCCGCCCGTGTCGTCGAGCGCCAGCGTCGTGGCGCCCAGGTCGTTGAACGGCGCCAGCCAGGCCTCGAAGATCGGACGCACCATGTCATTTCCCTGCAGGTAGACGCCCCGAACGCGGCCGCTGCCGTTGTCCAGGTTGAAGTAGGCCGACAGCCGGGCGTGCTCCGGTTTGAGAGCCATCGTCACCGGGTCGGCGAAGTGCAGGCGGACGTAGGCGCGCGATCCCAGGAGCCCCTGCTCTTCGCCGCTCCACAGCGCCAGGCGCACCGTGCGGTCCGGCTTCAGATTGAGTGCCTTCAAGATGCGCATCGCCTCGAGGACCACGGCGCAGCCGGCGGCATTGTCGGTGGCGCCGGTCCCGCCGTGCCACGAGTCCAGGTGGGCCCCGAGCATGACGACCTCGTCCTTCTTCCGGCCGCCCGGGATCTCGGCCAGGACGTTGAACCCGTCGAGATCGGTGTCCTGGAACTTCACTTTCACGTCCAGGCCGACGCGCACCGGCACGTTCCGGCCGACCAGCCGGACGAGGCGGGCGTACGACTCCGGCGCCAGGACCACCACCGGCGGCGGAACCGGCGCGTCCGGATCGCCCGAGCGCACCCCTTCGGCGAAGACGATCCCTCCGCTGCCCCGCCGGTCGGCCACGAGCGCCGCCAGGACGTGTTCGTCGCGTAGGAAGGCGTTCAATGGGTCCAACACCTTGCGGCGGCGGATGAAGAAGTCGGCGCCGATCTCGAGCGGGAGCCTCGCGGTGATCTTCTCGCGCTCCTCACGGTCTGCCGGAAGCCTCGTCAGCGGCCATTCGAGCGGCGGCGCCGGCTCCGGATCGGGCCCCCTGGCGATCTCCTCCAGCTTCGCGGCGTCGTAGCGCTCAGCCGCCGGCTTCGTCGGCAGCTGGAACGGGCGCGGCGGCTCGAGCAGGACGATCTTCCCCCGCAGCTTCCCCTTCTGCTGCGCGGCGTACTCCCCGATCCCCTTCGCGAGCGCGTCGAGGTCCCAGATCTCCCCGGTCTGCTTGTCCGCGAAGACCGGGGCGTAGACCACGTCCCCGCTCACCTCCCCGGCCGTCCCCCCCGACCACGCCTTCACGACACCGTTGAGAGGGGCGTACGCCGGCTCGATCAGGTGCGCCGAGAATTCTTCGAGCGACCAGCCGCGGCCGAACCGGCCCCACGTCTCGACGCGGGCCTCCGCGATCCCCCACTTCTTCAGGGTCGCGATCGACCAGTCGGCCGCCGTCCGCAAGCCCGGAGATCCGGTCACCCTCGGCCCGTTCACGTCGGTCAAGTAGAAAAGATGATCCATGACCTGGGACTTGCGGAACGCCTCGTCCTTGATCCGGTGGACCACCCCCAGATCGACCGGCTCCTCGGAGAACGCCGCCGGTGACGCCGCGATCCCCAGGGCCGCGACCGCCGGCGCGAGCATGCGCAGTCTCATCTTCCCCACCCCCGCATCCTGAGCCTTGTTGCTGAAATGAGCCGGGACGGACGAATGCTACGCGCGGGCGCGGGGCCGGTCAAGACAGAGGCGGGCCCGGGAGTGGACGAGCCGGGGCCGTGAACCTACCCGGCGGTCAGCGGGTTCAGCGGGAGCCCAGTTTCTGCGGCGGCTCGACGATCAGCATGCCGCCCAGAAACACGTTCTGCGACGAGTAGCACTGGTCGAAGGCCTTCTCGAAAACCCGTGCCTGCCCCGCGGCGGAGTCATGGACCAGCGACAGGCTGTCAATCCACGCGGTCGACTCCTCGAAGACTCCTCCCCGGATCGCCAGCGCCTCCAGCGTGAGGCAACCGCCCGCCGACGAGCACGGGAGTTCGTTGCGGAACGGCCCGGCCTGAGCTCCATTGAGGGTCAGCATGTAGTCCTGCGTGGCGGGACGGATGACGACTCGCACGTCGTTCCAGCCCGAGCGCCTGTACGGCAGGCCGTTGACCAGGCCGTCCGCGAAATGCAGCCGCATCAGGTTGTTCACGAGCACATCGGTGAAACCGGATCGGAACGGGATGATCGCCAACTCCAGCGTCACCGTGTCCGCCGGATCCAGCGGGCGCGCGGTGAAGACCTCGCCCCACGAGAACCCGGTGCAGGTGACCCCCGGGAGTCCGTTCGGATCGGGGGCGGGTGTGATGGGCGGGTTGGCGATGAGCTTGCCGGCAAGGCCTGCGGGCTGGCTGGCCCCGGCCGGGAAGCAGAGCAGGCTGGCCAAAACCAGCGCCGAAAGGATCGTGCGACGTGTCATGGGACCGCCTCCATCTTCGGCCCGGCGGCATCCGGGCGGTGACAGGGACTGCCTCGGCTCCTACTTACCCAGACGCGCGCCGTCAACCGATTCTCGCTTTCGACCGCCCTGCGCGCGGTTTCGGCACAGCACCCAAAAGGGTCGGATGGCGGGGCGAGCCCGATAGTGCTACGCTCTCTTCCTGGATGTCCGGGCCGCCGCGAGAGGTGTGGACCATGCAGCAGGAAGGACCGCCAACCTGCACGTTCGATCAGGACAAGCTCATCCTGAGGTTCGAATCGACCATCCCCGCCGAAGTCAAGCTGATCTCGCCGGTGGTCGAGGGGGTCATGCGGATCGTCGAGGAGATGGGCTGCGCCGCCGGAAAAGAATTCGAAGTCGAGACGGCGCTCCGCGAGGCCCTGGCCAACGCCATCGTGCACGGCTGCCGGCAGGACCCGACCAAGCAGGTTCAGTTCTGGATCGGCTGCGACGAATCGCGCGGCATGCTCATCGTCGTCCGCGACCCGGGCTCCGGATTCGACCCCGCCAAGCTGCCCGCCCAGATGGCCGGCGAGGAGATCTTCTCCACGCACGGCCGCGGCATCTACCTGATCAACCAACTGATGGACGAGGTCCGCGTCCTGCGCGGCGGCACGGAAATCCACATGCGCAAGTCGTGAATCCCGCGCACCCCGCCCGCGGCGGCCCGCAGCCGGGTGGACACCCGCGCCGCCCCTGTGGCATTCTCGGTCCCCGCAAGGCGTCCGTCATCTCGATGCCGGAGTGGCGAAACTGGTAGACGCACGGGACTCAAAATCCCGCGGGCGCAAGCCCATGTCGGTTCGAGTCCGACCTCCGGCACCAGTGGACTCAAGCAGTTACAGGCAGACCTGAAATCGGTTCGGTCCAGGGAGACTGTAAATAGTCCCTCTTTTGTCCCCTTTCATCCGACCGACTGATCGGCTTTCGAGAATCTCGCGCAACCGTCTCATAGGCAGTCTCGTGGCCCCGGTGGCTCCCTCCTCGGAAAGTCGCCACGGTAATCGAGCCGCCGCCGATGAGCGATCGCGATGGCCGAATCAGGCTATAGCCTTACCCTGAATTCACCGATCGCGTTGGTCCGAAATGCGCAGCCCAGCCCGCCAAGGCCGGGCACGGCGACGACGTCTCCCGGCCGCTCGCCGCTATTGCGGAGCATGTTGAAGGTCGTCAGTCCGGCGCACATCAGGGGGGCCGCCCGACGGGGTCGAGACCCACCGGCATGCCTGCCACGGCGCTGGCCGGGGCGATCAGAAACTCCGCGTACCCTCCGTCGTACGTGAGTCCGGTCACGCACGCAAAGAAGTCTCCCCGCCGGTAGTGGTCACAGCGCCCGCACCCGCCATGCCAACACACACCGGCCGGCTGTCCGCCTGCCATCCAGGAGCGCCGGGACTGTGGCCCTGCGGCACACCATGGATTTGCAGAAATCCTACTGAAAAGCATCCAGAATTCCGCGCTCTTGAGCCGTTAGATGGAGAGAAGACATTCAGTAGGTGCATTCTCCGTCGGTACTTCTCGAGGTGAGACGCATGAGACAGGAAAGAATGACGACTCCAAACCCGGTGGCCGGACGCTACCTCACGCGCGAACTCTTCGAGGAATGGGAGTCGTACTTCGAGCGTCACGGGACGCTCGGGCGCCGGTGCGGTCTCTTCGTCGATGCCGCCGGCAGCAAGACGGTTCTTCCCTACCTGAACCCACCAGATGTGGTTGTGCTTCCCGCACTTCGGGCGATTGGGGTCAACGGTTTCCCCATCATCGCCAGTGCCGGCTCGATCGGTGAAGGGATCACGCCGCTAGATGCCGCGGTGCTTCCTGACGGAAGGCACAAGGTGTACGCGTGCCTAGCCTGGGACAAGGCACCATGCGGCGATCTCTTCGAGGACCCGGGATCGGCGGGAGGACAACCAATTCGAGCGCAGGTCAGCCGGCACTCTCGAGTGGTTCTGGAGGCCGGCGAGCGACGGCTCGAGCATCGGGACTGGATCCAGGTCGCGGTGCTGGACCGCGTTCGGACTCACGTCTCCATGCAGACTCGCCTGGATGGCAGATTCCATCCGCAGGTCCGGGACATGCGTGCCTATGCATTCAGTAATCCGCTGCTCGAGCTTCCTGCGCTCGTCCTCCAGGAGGTGATCGAGCGCGGCCAGGCCGGATCGGCAAGCGGCTTGCGCTGTGAGCTCAGCATCCTCCAGAGCATCGCCGAGGAGGCTTCGTCGCTCGAGGCCTTCATGCAAGTCCAACGCTGTCTCGCGCTGATGCGAGGGATCGAACCGGCGCTGCTTCCGGTGGACCATCGACTTGAAGAGTACAAGTACACGCCCGACTCGTTTTGCGCCTTTCTGGCCGACCTCAGGGACGTCCTCAGCCCGCACGACATTCGACCTCTGTTCCCCGACCTACTCAAGATCGACTCGGCTTCGAACGGGACCTACCAGAAGCTTCCCGAAGGGCTCAAGGAGGAAGAGACGGGCTGGACGTGGAGTCCGGCCCGGGGGCAGTTCGCAGCCAACGCCCTGGCGATCTACCTTCCGAAGGCGAAACCGGGAACGCTTCCGGTCATCCAGTATAGCCAGCCCGAACGAACAGGACCCTTCCATGTCGCGCAGCCCGGCCGGCAGATCGGCGACACCGGCGGTCAAGGCGCTGTCGTCCTCATGACAGAGATCGGCTACCCCGTCCGCAAGATCTTCGTGACCGTCGCCGCCCAGCAGGATCGCCACCGCCTGCGGCAATACCTCGGAGATGGCTATGCCCTCTATTACTGCTGACCCTAGAACTTTCCCTGATTCGCGCCCGGGTGCCCGTCCTGATCCGTCCTGGGGGGGCGGAGATCTCGTCGCCGGATTGAGGCTCTTACTCGACATGGCACGGTATGTGGCTATTCCAACCTCCACCCGGCAGGAGCATCAGGTTCTCCTCGCGCTGCGGCGCCTGCAGCGCCGAACCCCGCTGCCCGACGGCACCGCTGCGATGCGGGACGAGCTGGCGCGATTCGCGGAGCTCGCCGACGAGCAGAGGGTACGGCACCTCTTGGACTGGTTCGAGGGTGGGCAAGGCCGTTTCGGCCGACTCGGCGGCGCTTCCCGGCGGCGAAGGGACCGGTTCGTCCTGCTCTTCGTCCTCCTGGCCAAGACCATCAACCTGGACGACAACCTGGGTCTGCTTCGCGAACTCAACCGGCTGGGCGAATGGGGGAACCACGAGCGCCTGGTGCGGCGGCTCGCGAGTCTTCGTGGCCGCCAGGCCGGGACCGGCGCCACCCTGCTCGCCATCGACTACCTCGAGACGGCGGGAGAAATTCTGTTTCAGGACGGCGGCCTGATCCGCGACCAGGCGGTCACATCGGTGGAAGAATTCAGCATCTGGCCCTGGCCGCTCCAGGTGCTGCATCTTCTGGCTTGGCGAGCCCGCGACGCGGCCTCCCAGGCCCAGGACGCCGTCAGCCCGGCATGCCGGGCGTCGAGACTGGAATTCCAGCTGGCGCGAGAAGGTCTGCTCGGAAGGGTGGGTGCCAGGGGAGGAAGGCTCGCACGTCTCATCCTGAAGCGGCTGGGCTACAGCAACTATGTCCCCGGCGTCCGGCGGGGAGTGATGCTGCGTTACGGTGTGGCGATGTTCCTCCTGCTCGCGTCCGCGGTCCTCGTGTGGCAGGCGCGACGTCAAATTGCCGCGTGGAACGTCTCGAACCGCCTTCTGGCGACGACCGTGATCGAGCAAGCGGAGGGCCGGGCCGGCTCACGGGCGGTGACCGCCGTGCGGGGCGTCGCCGATTCTTCCCAGGGTGCCCCGCGGATGAGCGCGACCGATCCATCGGGCTCGGAGGAGAACTGACATGTGGCCGATCATTTCCCGCTGCGCCGACTTTCTGCGCCGAGCCGTTTCACAAAGACGCCGCCCCCGCGCCGATCGGGAGATCGCGATCGTGGGCCCTTCGGAGCTCGACTGCAGGTCGGTGATCGACCTGTTGCGAAGCGGCGGCCGGACCGGCGTGCCGGCTCGGCCATCCGAGCATGCGGGCGAGGCGCCCCCCGGCCCCGATGTCTATCAGGTCGTCTATCTCCCCGTGGAAGGGTCGAGACGAAACCGGTGGTGGAATGTGCATGTGCCTCAGTGGGACCTCACGAGGAAGGGCCCGGTGGAGGGACCCTGGCAAGTCGAGTGCGACACGATTCTGCTCTGTCTGCCCTATCGCGACATTCTGGAAGGCGGCGTCCAGGAGGACTGTCTGAAATTCTGCCTCCCATTCAGCGTGGCGTACGCGCGCAGGCGCGGGCGTCTGCGTCGAACGGCGATCGTTCTCACCGGAATGCCGGCCAACCTTTCGCCACGCCATGCGAGCCAGGTCGTTCTCGAGATACGGGACGGAATCGACCTGCGCCAGGCGATCCTGACCCAGATCGCGGCGGCCAGCGGCCGCGCCGGTGACGGACTCGCAGATCCGGACTGGGTCCGCTTCCTCAAGGAGGAGATCGCCTCGAACCACACGCTCGCCGAATTCCTCGACGTCATTCGCCGGGCCGCCGGACGCCCCTGTCCCGTTCTGTTCATCAATGAGGAGAGCCCCAGCGTCGGCGCAGAAGGACCTCTCGGGACGTGGATCGAGGGCCGAAGGTCACGCGTTCGAACCCGCGGCCTCCGGCTCTCGACCACGGCGGCGGTGCTCGCCGCCCTCCTCTTCGCGGTCACCGCAGGCCTAGCCTGGAGCCTCCCCTCTCGCCTGTCGTCCGACGAGATTGGACGTCTCTCGTGCGGACCGGCGAAGGGCCTGGAACCGCAGCTCAAGCGAGCCATCCTGGACTATTCGAGGAATCCCGTACGCCTGGTCGGCATGGGTTTGCAACTCGGCGGAGCGACGGACAACCTGCGACGAGCCCTGTCGACCGTGGAAGTTCAGGCGCACAGGGAGTATCTCCTCGATATTCTGGACGTCCAGACCAAGTCCTGCCGGAAGACCATCGAAGGGGTCTTCACGCTCCTTGGCGCGACCGAGGATCCGAACCGTCTCGAGATGGTCGACAGGATTGGGGACTTCATTCAGGGACAGATTGGAGTCCATCGTGATTGGGTGCTGGAGTCGGTCAAGACCGGCTTCGCGCCCACCACCTGGAAGCCGTGGGACGACTGTCTCTCTCAGAGCGGCGCCCTCGCGGCCCTCCTGTCTTTGGAGCGACGCGGCGAAGGCCTCGCCCAGATCGCTCCGGATCCCGACGTGGCCGCGCTGGCGCTGAAATTCGTCGACGGTCTGGGACGACAGGCTGAAGCCGACCGGCTCAGGCCTCTGTTCACGATGAGCGTCCCCAAGGATTTCTACCGGTTCTACCAGGATCTCCAGGACCAGTTCAATGCGAGCGGCAACGACATACTCGTCCGATTCGCACGCTACGTCCCGCGAGGGGAGCCGTTCATGGATATCGAGGGCACGGTGACGGTCGATCCGACGAAGAGCGGACCCGCGATTCTCCTCGTGGATCGGGTTTTCGCCCTGCTCGGCGGCCAAGTGGTCGAGCGTCACGAGGCGCCCCAGGTGAGCTGCCCGTCCTCCGGTTATCCGCGACCGAAGATCGCGATCGGGCCCGGAGAGAGACTCGACCTCACGTGGAAGGTGACGGACGATGCGTCGCGTCGATTCTTCAGGGAAGGGCGGGGGGGCACAGCGTCGCTTTCGATTCCTCCGCAGGGCTGGACGAGGCAATGCGGTGACTCGATCGTCCGGCTCTATGGACTGGTCGTCGATAGCCGGTCCGGCACCTCCCCGATCCTGAATCTCAAGGGGGAGTCCACTCGCGTCCCCTTCCGGAGGGGGAAGCCCGCCCTGCCGCCCGACAGGGTGCGTATTCGGCTGTCCTGGACCAGGGATTCGGCCGGTCCGGGCCGCTCCGAGGCCGTGGCGGCAGCCCAGTCCCCCACCGGCACGATCACCGCCCCGGACGGCCGGACGGAGCGATGACGCTCTCCCCGGCCGTCCTCGACCTCCTCGAGCTTGCCCGGCAGGGGGCAAAGCGCCGGCGACAGATGTTCTGCGCCCCCGAGCAGCTCCTCGAGACTCTGCTGCTCCGTCAAGGCAGGACTCGATCAGCCGACGTCCTGAGCGCGGCCCTCGACTCGCGGCCGCGACTGCCATTCAATCCACCGGGCGTCGAATTGTCGAAGGGCTTGCGGACCGGTGCCCTGGCCGAGGCGGCGGCCTACGCGTCACGCGAAGGGCGCAGCGCCGTGGTCGCGGACGACCTCCTGACAGCCCTTCTCTCGCCCGCCTCTGGTATTTCCGCCACTCTACGCGAGGAAGTAGGCCGGCGTGTGGGCGCGGAGGCCGCGGAGCGGGTCTCGCCACCCGACGAATCGGCGCGTGAAATCGTTCCCATGCCATCCACGGATGAGACGGGGCCGCGAACCAGTAATTGCCTGCAGCCCTTTCGGCCGCGCCGGGACGATCGCTTCCTGGTGGATCGGCGGCTCCTGGTGGAAGAAGTCCTCCTGAGCCTTCTCTATTGCAACCCTCTCCTCGTCGGGCCGGTCGGCAGCGGTCGCCGTTCGCTCGTCCGTCTAGTCATTCGAAGGATTAGGGAGGGGGCCTGCCCCGAGACCTTGAGGAAGTTGGAGTTCGCGGAGCTCGATCCGACCCGACTCGTCGCCGGCACGACGTACCGCGGCGAGCTGGAGCAGCGAGTCGAGTGTCTCGTCCAGGGGATCCTGGCGACCGAAACGCCCCACGTGCTGGTCGTCGAAGACCTGCACCTCCTCGCGGGGGGCGGCTCGACGGGTGGCGGCATCGACATCGCCTCCACCCTGCTTCCCTACCTCAAGAGCCAGGAGATCACAATCCTCGGCTGCACGACACACGATCTCTTGCGCGAGAAAATGGAAAAACAGGTCTCGTTCCTGCGCTGCTTCGGCCAGGTGCAGGTCGCACCCGCGACGGCCGAAGAAGGCCGCCGGCTTCTGGCGACCCAGTCCGAGCGGCTCCGCGAGAGTTTCGGGGTGGAAGCGGGCGATGACGCGATCGAGAGCGCGCTGACGCTGTGTCGCGAGCACCTGCCGCATATCCCGCTCCCGGGGGCCGCCGAAGGGCTGCTTCGCGGGGCGGCGGCGCGGGTCGCCTTCGAGGAGGGCATGCGACCCGAAGGGAGTGCCGGGTCCGTCACCAGAGTCGTGACGCCACGGGAGGTTCTGCTGTCTCTGTCCCAGCAACATCGTATCCCGATCGAGCACCTCGACAGCGGAGTCGGCGACAAGATTCGTGGTCTCGAGCGCGCCTTCGGCGAGCAGATCTTCGGGCAGGGCCACGTTCTCCCGGTCCTCGAGAAGACGGTCAAGGTGGCGCTCATGAACCTCTCCGATCCTCGGAGGCCACGGGGTCGCATCTTTTTCCTCGGACCGCCCGGCACCGGAAAAACGGAGTGCGCGCGCCTTCTCGCCCACTATCTGATGGGAAGCGAGTCGATGCTGCTGCGCTACGACATGAGCGAATACCAGTCGCGCTCCTCCATCTCCACCCTCATCGGCTCCGACAAGGGTCTTGTCCAGAGCGAAGAGGGGGGCCGTCTCACGGAGCCGCTGCGCGAGAACCCGCACCGGGTCATTTTGTTCGACGAGATCGAGAAGGCGCATCCGGCCATCTTCAATCTCTTCCTGCAGATCCTGGATAACGGCGAGATTCACGACAAGCGCGGTTGTCTCGTGTCGTTCCGTCATGCATTTTGCGTCTTCACGTCCAACGCCGGGTGTGAGGGCGGAGAGGCGCTCTCGGGCGCCACGCGCGAAGCGATCCTGGAGCGGCTGCGGCCGATCTTCCGTCCGGAATTCCTCGATAGAATCGAATCATTCGTTCCCTTCCAGGCGCTCGACGCCAAGGCACGCGCCGCGATTGCCGCTTACCAGCTCGAGCGCTTGCGTGCGCTCGCTCTTCGAACTCACGATGTCGATCTGACCTGGGATGATCCCGTAGTCAAGGCGGCGAGTCGGCCCGCGGACGGGGAGGCAGGAGCGCGACATATCCTGAGGTATCTTCAATCCGAGGCGACGCCGGCGGTCGTCGATGCCCTCCTCTCGGTGCCGGTCGATGCCCCCAAGGCCGCGTCGATCAGACTGGCCGTCGCCGAGGACGGCCGACTCCTGGCGCGCGCGGAATCCACAACGACGCCTCGATGATTGCCAACCTCGTCAGGCGATTCGCTGCCCTGCTCCCACGCTCCCTGACCCCGAGCCCGCGGTGTGAGCCGGATCGCGTCGTGATCGACTGCGTCGAGACGACTCCGCGACCGGATTCCGTGCGCCTTCCCGATCCGTCGTCGGTCTCCTGCTTGTTCCAGGCTCTGAACCTACCCCTGGGCGATCTCACGAGAATCTATTCCGAAGAGACGCTGAAGACACTTCGCATGGCCGCGCGTGACCTGATGGTGCTCATGGCCGGCAGCGATCGAGACTCCAGGTTCTGCCTGGAAGAAGCGGCGTACCTCGCGTTTCGCCTCAAGGAAGTGCATAAGGCCGCGGTCCTTCGGCTGCTCGAGATTTCGGTCCCCAACGAGACGCTGGTGAGGACCCTGGCCTGGGCGCTCGACGCAAGCCGGCCCTGGCGCTACTCCGTCGTGGCCGTGTCCCCGGAAGCCGCGCAGCTGCTGGCGGACACGATACACGGTCCGTTCCGTGCGCTTTGCTGGATGGCAGGGGAGCCGATCTCCAGCGATCTCCTGAGCACGGCGCAGGCCTCCGGGGTGGTCGTCATTGCGGACAGCGGCCAGTCAGGCCTCGAAGCCGCGGGATCGCACCTTCTGCTTGGCATGAATCAGGCCACGATCGAGCTGCCCGCGCTGGATAACCAGCCGCGCCGGCTCACCCTCTCCCCGATCGCCTCCATCGTGCAGGCGTTGCTGACAGGGCCCTCGGATGGCGCGTGGCGCCGCATCCGTCCACCAAAAGGGTTTCTGGCCCTGGCCGAGGACTGCTCGGCCCGCCAAGCGCGTGATCTCCTCGCGCGCGGCTTGATCTCCCTCGTCAGCGAGGGGCCGATTCCAGGACAAATCGTGATCGCCGACGATTTCTTCCCGAAAACCAGCTCGCTGGGCCGTTGGATCGAACGAAAGAAGACGGCAAGGTTCCTCAACGAAGGGGAGGATCTCAGGATGTCGATACCCAAGTCGGACATCGTTTATCCGCAGGAGATTTCGGGCGCCGATCCCGTATCGGACGGGACAATCGAAATCGTCTGTCCGTTCAATGTCCCGCCTGGTGGCCGAACGAAGGACGAGCTGGATCGCGGCCTGCGACAGATCAAGGTGAATAGCGTCCGCGACATCAGCCGCGGCTTCGATATTCGCCTGGAGGGGAACGTCAAGGGCGTAGGCGGCGAGACCGTTCATCTCTCGATCCCGGTCGAGGACGAGGACACCTTCACGCCCGACGGCATGACGCGCCGGGACCCGACGCTGTTCGGCTGGTACGTACGGTACCGGACGTACGAGGAGTGCCAGCGATACCTGAGCGAACGCGGCCGGGGTCGACTCACCCCCGAAGAGATCGCCAAACTCCAGTCCATGCTTCGATTCCTCGAGGAGGCGGAGAAGAACCATGAGTGAAGACATCGTCCAGGTCAGGGAACAAGCGAGTACGGCTTCGGCGCTCCCCGCCGATCCCGAGGTGATGCAGCCCGAGCTCATCGGCATGCTTCCGGGGCTGAGACCGGCGTCGGGCGATCCCGTGCGGATCGCGGCACCGGGCATCGCCATCAGGGAAGACGAGGCGGACTTCCAGCAGATTCTCGCCGGCCAGGATCCGGAGACCCGGATGCGGCGGCGCGGCCTCCTGGAGCAGATTCACGCCCTGCTCGAACTCGATCGTAGCGCGAGGGAAAAAGGGCTCACGCTCGCCGAGAGCGCGCGCGAGCAGGCGGACGTCTATCGGGACACTATGGAGGCCGCCTGGGTGACGCTCCTGGAAGGCAATCGTCAAAAGGAGGAAGCGGTCCGGTACGCCGCCCTCACCTTCGAGAACATGCAGAACGCCCGCGATCACTTCCGAGACAAGATCTTCGCGATCAACGCTTCGGCGGACGAGATTGCGTCCGACATCGGCTGTCGGTTCCTGGCCGACGAGCTGAGCCGGTACGTCGACAAGCCGGATCCACGCAAGTCCCGGGCGTTTCTCCTGGTACAGGGGTGGGTGGGCGGCACGACCAAGCTGAAGCGCCTGGCGCGCGTGGTCCACGAACATCGCTGCATCCTGTTCAGCGACGCTCCTTCCTACGACTCCCTCGACAAGCTCCGCCGGGCCTCGGCCGAGGGCGGGCTGCTCGAGACGCTGCCGGGCGACGAGGTGGACCTGCGTCACGCCGGGCTCATCGCGAACAAGGGTCTCGTTCGCCAGCGCATCGAAGGGCGGCATGCGGCCGAGAAACAGGACGTTTACATCTCTCTTTCGGGACCCTGGTTCGGGATGTATCTCGATCTGATTGCCCAGGGAAAGCCCTGGCAGCCCCCGGACGGTTACATGCACCCGATCGCCGGCGTGCAAGGAGTCTTGCTCGATCTGCGTCTCAAGGACAAGGACCACTCGGGTCTTTACGGGGCGCATCGCCTGAACCCCGCCATCACGCTCTCCGAGGGGAGCAACCAGGTCGTCGTGTGGGGTCCGTACATGCTCAGCCGGTCGGGCGGCGGGGTCCAGATCGGCATGGCGGTCGTCGAGATGCGCCTCATCCGCTACACCGAGTGGATCGTCAACAAGTACGGCCTGCTCCATGACCTGGAGGAGGCGCAGCGCGTCGTGGAGCACAAGCTGTCTGATTTCATGGTCCTCAATACCGGTGTCGATCGGATGTTCCGCGACGGCAGCCGGGCCAAGGTGACGACCGATGAGGCGAAACGCTCACTGATGATCGATTTCGAGCTGTACTACCGCGAAATCACAGAAAGGGCCGAAATCCGCCTGTCCAAGCCGTTGAAGAAGGAGAAACTCGGAGAGTACGAGATTCGCTAATCATCCCCCGCCATGGCGGCGTGCTCGGGGTCGAGGAGGCTGAAACATGGTGAAGCTGAAGGTGAAGTTGACGCCCGCGCAGGGCGGCAGTCAGTTCGAGGTCAAGAACGTGACCGACCTGAGGTGGGGCTTCGGGCGCCCACCCGGTCCAGGGGGCCACTTGGGAATGGATGGTTTCGACATCGATACCCTCCTCCTGAGCCGCATCAAATCGATGCCGGATGAGAACGGCAAAACGCAGCGTGAGGACGAGACCGTCCGGGCGGCCGCGGCTCTCGGTCAGAGGGCGACGCTCAAAGGGGAGATCACGGTCGCCCCGGCCAACGAGCCTACGAACATCATTCAGACGATTCGCTGGGACAACGGTTTCATTTCGGGCCTGAGAACCGCAGTGCATGGGCACGAGATGCGCGAGGAGATCGAGGTCACGGTCACTGGGCTGAAGGTCGGAGACTACAACATCCCGAGGTACAACACGGAGCGCGTCTGAGGAATCCACTCCCGATCGCGCCGCGAGACTTTTCGATGATGCATGGTATCCAGTGCCGCCTCGAGGTCCTCTCGTCCGGCCGGACTCTCCGGCCGCACGGGGAGATCGTTCTGACCGAGGATATCGACCGGGGCAGCCGGTTGTTCGCCCAGCTGGAGGAGACACCGGCTGCCCCCGGGATCGGCGAGCCCCTGCACATCCGCGTCCAGCAGACTGACCCGGGAGGGGAGCAGGTTCTCGAGGCGGCGCTCTGGACCTCCGAGGTATCACGGCTCGACGATGGCCGGATGCGAACCCTTTTCGTCGAGGCGATCGATCCGCTCGGCTTCTCGAACCTGCAAAGACAGTTCGTCTCCCGGGCGGGGCGGATCCCCCTCCTGCGCCTGGCCGATCAAGTCCTGGCGGCGCAGCCGGGTGCGCTCGCCGACCTGCGACCTTCCTCACAGGACTCCCCTCAGGTGCCCGAAGACTGGCTCCTGCAATGCGACGAGACGGGAAGGGAGTTCTTGAATCGGATCGCGCGCAGCCTGGGTCATCTCGTCTATTGGGCGAGGGGTGAGCTGCGCTGCGACGTCATCGGCCGGACGCCCGCGCAGGACGGACCGCCCGCCCGGCTGCAATTCGGGCGCGACCTCTTGTCACTGATGACCCGGGAAACCCCGGACCTCGATTCGCAGCGCATTTTTTGGACCGATCCGGTGACCCGCCATGTCAGCGCTGCCAATTTTGAAGGCCAGGTTGTGAACGGACGGACGCCCGCGAACGGTCTCGCCCGCCGTGTCAGCTCCTGCTCGAGACCCGAAGCGCCCTCCTGCGTAGGAGAGGTGGGAACCGACGAGTTCGGCGTCCGCCTTCTCATCGAGACGACGCGTCCGGACCTGGCCCTGGGGGCGCAGATTCAGGTCGAGGGCGGGCCGGCCTGTCTGGTGACCGCCATCGAACACCATCTCCACGCCCAGGGCTCGTACCGCAATCGCCTGGTCTGTGTTCCGGACAACCGGTGGGGTATCGGCGGCGCGCCTGCGATCCGCGGCCTGAAGGGGCCGTTCCAGGGGGAGGTCACCCACAACGACGATCCCCTGGGACAGCAGAGAGTCCGGATCATCCTCTCGGAGGATCCCGAGCGCCGGCCCACTCCGTGGCTGCCGCTCACCACGGTGTCCGCGGGCGAGGGGCGCGGCCTCTACTGGTTGCCGGAAGTCGGAGACATCGTCCTGGTGACCGCGAACGCGGAGTGCCCGGAGTCGCTCGTTTGCATCGGGTCGCTTCGCGGCAAGCATCAAAAGGCCGAGACCTCATGGCGGTCGGGTAAGAACGCCGTCAAGGTCCTTGGATTGCGAAACGGAGTTCGCATCGTCTTCGACGATGAGAAGAAGACGATCCGCCTCGAGACCGGGGGGGCGTACCTCGAGCTGCGAGGCGACGGTAAGTTTCACCTGAGCGGGCGGGAGTTGGACGTCGCGATGGCCGCGAATATACGACTCGACGCGGCCCGCATCGATCTGGGCTCGTGATCTGTCATGCATGACGAAGCGCGCGCAATGATCTTGAAGACGCTCCAGGGTATCGAAGAGGACCTGATCAGAAGGGTCGACCTGGCGCGTATGAATGCTCTCCTCGGTCTCGCGGATCCGGCCCTCGTCCTACCCTCCCCCGGCGTGGGGCTCATGGCCCTACAAGCGCGACGTCCGATCCGGACCGGTCCCTCGACTCTGTTGCGCTCGCTCGAGCCGATCTGTGCCGAAGGAGAGGTGCTCCTCGCCCCGGTGGAGCCGGAGATCACGATCCATCCGTGGCAGGTGCGCCGGGCCACGTGGCAGGTTCCGGGGAGCTTGACGCCAGAGGCAGGTCAGGTGGAAAGACCCCTCGTCCCGCGTCTCCAAGTTGAGCTGGTGTGCCCCGAGGACTCCGTTGGTTCGGCCGGATGGCTCTCGCTCCATGTGGCCGGCCCCGAGGGATTGCGATGGGCCTTGGCGCGGGCCCGGGTGTATTTCGCGGGCCTCCGACTTCCGAGCCGATCGATCGCTCCGCCCTCGCTGGCGAACGATGCCACTGGATCGCCGCTATCCGTGACGCTGCACCATCTACAGGAACTCTCAGAGAACCTGCTACTCGTCGAGATTCCCCAGCAATTGGCGTCCCGGACGGAGCTGACGCTCGAGCTCTTCTTCCCTGAGGGTCTCCGGCTCGCGGATCTCGGCAGGGAGCCGGTCGCTCTCGCGAACGTGTATCCCGTGTGGAACTCGCTCGCTTGTCGTGCTCCCGCCTTTCACGAGATCGATGCCGCGACGAGGGAGCGGGGGAACAGGTTCGTCCACCCTCTGGTACCCTCCGCGCTCGGGACCGCCTGGAGGGCCTGGAGTCTCGTACGCGTCGGTGCCGCCGTGGACGCCAGGCTGACGCTCTCCGACTTTCATCTCGCTTACCTGCCCGCCGAAGGATTGCTTCCCGATTCGGCACCCACGTCCCTCGCTGCGCGCGCGGCCTCGATGGGTCGACACGGAGCGGCGGGCTTGACTCTCATACCATGCGTCGTCCTCTCCGTGGCCGACCGCGAGCGCCTCGACCGGACCCATGCGAGGCTGGAGCTCGCCTATCGCGCGACGATGGGTACCCGCACCGGTGCGGTTCCGGCGGGCGCCGAGTTTCGGGTGATCGAGACGACTGGCTCCCCCGGACATCAGGAGGCGGCCGGGCGCCTGGTCACGGGGATGCTGGGGGCTTCGGACGGACTGCTCGGCGATCTTTCGGACGGGCGCGAGGTGAGGAATCTGGCGGCGCTTCATCCGGGGGCGGGTCGGGGGACGATCGGAGAGCTCATCCATCTCTTCGAGCGGGCGTTTGGAAACGACTTGGAGCTGGTCGACGAGCGTGATCTTCTGCGATTCGACGGGACCGTCGCGAACGCGCCGCTTGTTCTTCGGGTGCGCACCCGTCAGCCCGCACTCCCACCCGCCGAGCGCGCGGCTCTGGTGCGTTCCTGCGGGGCGCTGCTAGGGCGATACCTTGCGGTCCATGAGAAAACTCAGTTGCGGGTCGTCGAGCACCTTGATTTGGAGACCAATCTTGCGCTCACGAATCGATGAGGCGCTGAAACGCCACCGGACACGCGGCCATGACGCGGCACTCTCAGCGGTGGCGCTCGCAAACCTGCGACGCGCTGCCGAGAGCGCAGCCGACGACTCGATATCGCCCGAGGAGCATCAGGCCTGGGCAGCCCGGGCCAGCGCGGGCACACGCGAGGCATTGAAATGCCTGGATGAGCGCTCCATCCGCTATTGGATCTGTCGTCTCGATGTTCTGGCGTGGGCCCTGGCCGCCGACACGCCCGTGGAAGGATGGCGCACGGGTCCCGTGAAGCCGTCTCTGCCAAGGCGCACCTTCCGGATCCCCCTCGGCGGCCCCGACCCGAAGTCCGGAGTCGCCGGGATCGGAATCGCGGCACTCGGCGCCGTCGTGATCGCGCCGTCGGAGCCCCCATCGGCTCTGCTGCCGGTGGCGAGCAAACGGGACCTCGAGCGCGGCGATTTGAAGATGGACGACCTCCCCGTGGGAACTGTCGTCCTGCGGGACGTCGACCGTTCTCTGGCGCGTCTCGATCACGATCGTATAGCGGGGTACTGAGGCACCTCGATGGGCGCGATGAGCCGCATGGGGGACGGGATCGAGGGCGGTGTTCACTGCCACGGGCACCTTCACGGGCCTCGCCCCACGCCGGGAGCGATCGTCGAGGGGTCCACGAAGGTTTTCGTGGAAGGCCTGCCCGCGGCGCGCACGGGCGACCACGGCCTTTCTCCCCAGTGCTGCGGCGGCGTCGGGGAAATCACCATCCTTCAACTTCAAACCAAGGTGTTCATCGATGGGAAGCCCGCGGCCGGCGTCGGGACGCCGACCATGCATTGCGGAATGGCTCCAGGCACCGTGAAAGGCGGGGCGTCCCGCGTCTTCATTGCATCCTGACAGGCGAAAGGAGCGTGAGCGACACATACGCTTGAGCTAAGACGTTCAAACACTCATTCTCAACTTGACGAAGGAGGATTCAGTGAGTCCGTTAGTGTATGACCCCAACGCAATTGATCTCAGTCGCTTGGCGCCCGGAGGTGTGGAGAGAGCGCAAGGCATTAACGGCATGTTGATGGCGTGGCTCGAGGCAGCCATGAGCTTTTTCAACGACTCGCTCCAGAGACGCGCATACGAAGAGATCTTCCTTTGGATTCGAAAACATCGAGGAGAGCGGTTGTACTCCTACAGAAGCCGCAATGGGTACGTCGGCTACATTCGCAACCCTAGCGGGGTACTTGTGATCGAAAGATGGAGCGAGCCCCCCGACTCACGCATCAAGGCCTTCAGGGATTCCTCGATTTTCGGTTGGGGGAGCACACCCGGTAGTGCCTTTGTTCAGGGCAAGAACATGCCTTCCCTTCGATCGGGCCCCGATCTAGGCGATTTCTATCGATACGTCTTCTTCGATCTGCGAAGACTTCAAGTGCTGGGATCCAAGCATTACAGACCGGAGATCTTTCGATTGGACCGTGGTAGCGGCCTGCTGGAGAGAAGCCTTGAGTGATATGAACACAGCGTACCCACGTTTGGAGCCAGCTCGACGGGCCGATTCCGGCCGGACCAGCTCTTGATCTTCTCGACCCGACGTTGCATCATGGAGCACTTTGGCCAGCCATCCGCATGGGTCGTTCCGGAGGCAGGAACTGGTGTCGACGGAACCGTTGTCACATGCACGATTGCCTAAACAGCATGCCCGGCGCGGCTGTCGCTCGCCGGCGGCCGCCGTCGCAATCCTGTTCGTTTTAATTCGTGGATTCACAAGCCTCGAGGGGGGGAATGCGGCGGGCACAATCCGCGACCCTAGCCAGGGAATCGAGCGGATACGCGAGAAGGTCGACCATGGTGACCTCGGCCCCGCCGAATCGTTGGCGAGGCGACTCGTGGCCGAGGGTCGCCGACGATCGTGGGCCCAGGTGCCGGATCTGGTCCCGGCACTCGACCTGCTCGTGGAAATCCTCATCCGATCGGACAGGTCGGATGCCGACGAGACCCTGAAGCTGGCCCGGGAGGCGGTCACCCTCCACGAAGAACGGGACCAAGCCGACACGCTCGACATGGCGCGCAGTCTCTACAGGTTTGGTCGCGTTCGAAGAGCGCGGGGCGAATCCAAGGAGGCCGCGGTCGTCCTGCGGCGCGCCCTGAAGATTCAGGATAGCCTCCCCGATGGGGACGAGCTCGCGACGGCGGCGACACTCGTGCAGCTTGGTCACGCGCTCTGCGAATCGGGCGAGCAACTCCTGGCCGAACCCATCTACAGTCGTGCGCTCGAGATCCGAAAGCGTCGGCTCAAGAGCGACGATCCCCTGATCGCCGATATCCTGAACGGCCAGGCCAATCTGATCTCCGACCTCGGAGACTACGTCAACTCTCCGCCACTTTATGAAGAGGCCCTGCGCATCCGGATCGCCGCCCGCGGGTCCTACGACAAGAGCGTCGCGGCCAGCAAGCACAATCTGGCGATTCTCTACACTCTGACGAACGATTTCGAGAGGGCCGAGCAGTACTACAAAGACGCCCGTGAAATCTGGGAGGGACGGTTCGATCCTCGATCGCGTAACGAGGAGCGTCTCGCCGATACGCTCTCCGCGCGCGCCACGGAGAGAATGCAAGCCGGCGATTATGCGGAGGCGCGAACTCTCCTGAAGGACGCGCTGAAATTTCGAAAGCCGTTGCATCCCACCCTCGATGCCGTGGCCTCTTTCGAGCTCAATAACCTCGGCGTCGTGGAGTTCGAGGAAGACCACCTCGTCGAGGCCCGGCGCCTTTTTGAGAAGACGCTCCCGCTCCGTATCAGGGAGTGGGGAGAGAAGAACCCGCTGACCGCCACGACGCTCCTGAACCTCGGTCTGGTCATGGATGGTCTCGACGAGCCGAATCAGGCGAGAACGCTCTTGAAGCAGTCCTTGGATGCGTTCTCGAGTTCCCTGCCCCCGAGCCACCCCGACAGGGCGGATGTCCTGCAGGTGCTCGCCAGAGTGGAATTGAGACTTGGCGAGCCGAGCGAAGCGCTCGCCGACGCGCTCGAGGCCGAGCGCGTCAGCCGCGAGCATGTCCAGCTGACGGCCGGGGTCCTTCCTGAGAGCCAGGCGCTCTCCTATGCCTCCAAGAGACCTAGCGGCCTCGGGGTGGCCGTAACATTGCTCGAGACGGATGCGGATAGCCATACGATCCGAACCGTCTGGGACGAGGTCATCCGCTCCCGCGCGCTGGTGCTGGACGAGATGGCGGAGCGCGGGCGCTTCCTTCATGCGAGCCGCGATCCCGAGGTCATGTCGTCGTTCGCGGCTTATCGGGACGCCTGCGCCCGGCTGGCCAATACGCTGGTCCGTGCTGCCGGTTCGGGCACGCCGGATGAGTTCCGTCCCCTGCTCGCCCGGCAGATGCAGGAACGGCAGGAATCCGAGCGGCGCATGGCGGAAAAAAGCGCCGAGTTTCGGCGTCGGCTCGGCCAGCGAAACGCGGGGTTCGAGGTCGTGGAGAAGAGTCTTCGACGCGGCTCGGCGCTCGTCTCCTACGTTCGTTACCTCCGTCCGATCTGGAATCCGGCCCGTGTTCCCCCGACCCCACGGGGCGATCATCCGACGAGCCAGGAGCGGAGCACCGAGCCCGCTTACGGGGTGTTCTTCCTTCCCGAACGCGGATCCCCACCGGGCTTTATCCCCCTGGGGACCGAGAGTTCAATCAACGCACTGGTCGATTCCTGGCTGCGGGAAGCGGCCCATGGCCTGGACGATTCGCACCGCGCGGTCGAGGCGGCGGATATTGCCTGCAAGGAGGCCGGGATCGCCTTGCGCAAGGCCATATGGGACCGCCTGGCTCCGCATCTCGCCGGCGCGAAGCGCGTCCTGATCGTGCCAGACGGATCGCTCCAGATGGTCAATTTCGGGGCGCTGCCTTCCGAGGGCGATCATTTTCTCGTCGAGAACAACCTGGTGCTTTATGTCTCGTCGGCCGAGAGGGACATCGTTTCGCCGGACGAAGAACCGCTCCGGGGGAAGGGATTGCTGGCCGTCGGGGGGCCCGCGTTCGACGAAACGTCATTGTTCGCCGCTCTGCGCTCTCCGACCCCGGATCCATCCAAGGTCGCCAGCGCGGCTCTCGGGCACGGGGCGAGCGATCCCGTCGACCCCAAGCCTCGAGCGGTTCCCCAGGGGACAACTACGGACGTCGGCGGACCCGGACGCCGTCTACGTTCGGCGTGCGACGGAGATCGGATGCGTCCCTTCCTGCCGCTGGCGGGGGCCCGAGCCGAGGCGGCGGCGATTGTGGGGCTGTGGAACCGGCCGACCCGTCGTGCGAACGCTATCCTGCTGGCCGGGCTTCTCACCCTCGGCACAGGATTCCTCGCAGGCCGGATGCGGCGTGGCGGTCATCAGCCCTGGGTCTGCGCGCTCGTGATCACGGCCGCGGGCGCCAGCGGTGCTGTGACCGGCTACTGGACGATGCCGTTCTTCGGATCGGCCGTCGAGCTCGAGGGTCGTGCGGCCGACGAAGGAACTTTGAAGCGCCTGGCCCCCGGGCGGCGCATGCTGCACATCGCCACGCACACATTCTTCTCGGGCGATTGCCACCAGTCCGACGCGAGTCACGATGCGCTGGAGCTTTCGGGTCTGGCCCTGGCCGGCGCGAATCACCGATCGGCGGCGCGCGAGGACGAAGAGGACGGCATCCTGACCGCCGAAGAGGTCGCTCCGATGGATCTGTCGGGCGTGGACTGGGTGGTCCTCTCCGGTTGCCACACGGGTGGTGGGGAAATCAAGGACGACGAGGGGGTCGCGGGCCTGCGTCGGGCCTTCCGCATCGCGGGCGCGGAAACGCTCGTGCTTAGTCTTTGGTTCGTCGAGGACGAGCCAGCCAGGGAGTGGATGGAAGCCCTGTATCGCTCTCGTCTCCTGAAAGGCAAGTCCTCGGCGGACGCCGCGCGGGACGCGTCACTTTCAGTTCTGAAACAGCGCCGTGACTCCGGACAGAGCACGCATCCCTATTACTGGGCGGCGTTCGTCCCTACGGGCGGCTGGAATTAGGACGAGATTTCTCCCGCCGGAATCTGCGCGCCAGGAGTCGTTTGACAGAATGGACGATGCTGATCTATAGATATCCGCAGCGTAGCCCATCGGGGCGGCCGGACCGGATGACGCGGTCCCGAGTGAATCATGCAGCCGGAATCGTCGCATCGGACGGCCCACAAGTCACGAACCCCGCCGCCGATCGGCCCGGATCGCGAGGCGACGGAGAACGCTCTTCAACAGGGCTGGCCTTCCTTCCTGGATCTCCTGGACTCCGATCCGGAGAGGGCCTGGACCGAGTTCTACGAATTCGCGCGCAAGGCCCTCTCGATCATGCATATCCTTCGAACGTTCGGTCCCGACGCGATGTGGGACTGGATCCACGATATCAACATTCATTGCTGCCGCGACGATTTCAAGAAGCTTCGAACGTATCGGCCTCGCGAAAAGAAAACGTTCGCAGGATGGCTCCATACCGTCGCGCTCCACTATCTCATCGACCAGGGCGCGTATTACCCGCCGGCAACCGAGGAGCCAGATGAGAATCTTCCGGTTCCGGGGCCGCCCGCCATGGAGCGGCAGATTTACCGCGACCTCTTGGAGCGAGTGCAACGCCGGCTCGCGCAGATGGACGAGAAGTGTCGGCGGCTGCTCAAGCTCGCCAGCGAAGGCCGCAAACCCCTTGAAATCACGAAAATCCTCAATCTCCCCGAGAAGAAGAACAAGGAAATCTCCGAGCGGATCATCAACTGCCGTTCCCGATTGGCACGGGCACTCCGGAGAGATGGTATCGATCTGAAGACTGTGTTCACCTGAGATGGACGAACCCGACGACCGGCAACTCGACCCGCACGAGGAGACGACGTTGAACAGGCTTGTGGCGGAGTCCGTGCGCCTGGAGACGGAGGACGGCGTGGAGGTCGCAGAGGAGACCGTGCTCGCCTACGTCTGGGGGACGGCCGATGCGAGCCAGGTGGAGGCTGTCCAGGTCGCTCTGGAACGGTCGGCCGCGTTTCGTGGCAAGCTCCACGCGCTGATCAAGGCGCAGGAAGAGGCCGAGCGGTCGCTCTCGACCCCCGAAGCCGAACGGGCATTCAACGAGCCCATCCGCGCACCGATCCCGCGCATGCCTGCCGAGGTGCACGGCACCGACGCGTACGAATCCTCGCCGGACCCGGACACAATCCTGAGCCGGTTTCGATCGCTCGTGCTGCATCCCGGCTTCGCCTACGGACTGCTACTCCTGGTCCTCGTCTACCCGGCCTACCGCTTCATTGCCGGCAGAGCCGAAGGGACGCAGTCAATCGTCGCGACCCAGATCGAGGTCCTGGGCGGCCAACCGGGAGACATCCCTCGAGGGGAAAGTCTTGGCACCCTCCCTGCCATTACCTTATCGCCGGAGACGACCCAGCTCTCGCTGCTCCTGCGTGCGCCCGAGGACTTCGACGCCGGCGCCCCCTACGAGGTATCGCTGGTCCTCCCAAGCGGAGAGGCGATCGCACCTGCATTCGCCCCTCACTCACGAGTCATCGGGAACACTAGGTATATCATCCTGGGGCTGTCGAGGAGGGCGGTCCCGTCCGGTTCTGTCGTGGTCCGTCTGAACTACACGAGCAGCGACCCGTCGCGCAAAGCGGGACGCTTCTCGTACGCGCTTCGTCTTTCGGCCGGGCGGTGATTCAGGTCTAGTCGTCGGGTGTGTCCGGCCGTTGTCAAACCCCTCATATGAAGTCTCCCGTCCCCCAACGGTGCCCACACGGGTGCGCGACCGCGAGCGATGGTTCAAGTTCATTCTGGGGAATCGGCCAGAGTGGGAAGCCGAAGGCGACGAGGAAAGAGAGGAGGGCAGGCCGCTACCGCAGGCGTTCGGCGACCGGCTTAGCATCCAACAGGGCGTGCGAGGGCAGCGAGGGCTCCGTCCAGGCGCACGCGATTCCGCAGGTCCTGCCGGCTGACGGGCTGGTTCTGGCCGACCTTCTGTCGCCACACAGCAGCCTGGAACGATTGGCCGTTCCCAGAAGGTGCCCCAGGGCTTCCCTAGCGACTCACGCCAATTGGGATCACCTTGGCCGCGTGGGCCGCCATTTCCACCTGGTAGGCGGCTCGCTTCGCCACATCTTCCAGAACTCGCGGAAGCTCGTCCGGTTGGGCGGGCCCTCCACGACGACCCGGTAGCGCTCCTCCGAGACCTCGCCGTCGGGCGTGACCGGACCCCGGCCGGAACGCAGCCGCTCCTCCACCTCGGCGCGCAGCGCGCGGTAGTAGTCGACCGCCTCGGCGGTGCCGCGGAACGACGTGAAGATCGGGCCGATGTAGTACACGCCGCCGAAGTAGGCGTCGATCGGCGAGGGGACGTTGCGCGCCGACTGCAGCACCCACACGAAATCGTCCTCGGCCCGGGCCGACAGCGCCAGGGCGGCGCGCAGCCGGTCCTCGTCGTACGGCCGGCCGGTGGCCTTCTCCAGCGCCGGGATGATCTTGTCCCGCAGCTGGTCCACGACGTAGCGCCGCATCGCATCGGTGACCCGGCCCTCCCCCTGGTACGGGACGTGCAGCATGGCGACCGGGCAGCGGTATTCCTCGCGCAGCAGCTCGAACCACTTCATGAACGTGAAGCAGCCCGTGTACGACAGGAGCAGCAGGTCGGGAGGCGGCAGCCTGTCCCTCGTCGGGCCGACGTTCCCCGACTTCAGCATGCCGATGTCGCACTTGACGTAGGTGCAGACGTCCTCGGAGTGTCCGGCCTTCTCGGCGACGGCGATGTACTCCGCCGACTTGCCGCGCATCCCGGACTGCAGGGCGTTGATCTCGGGAAGGACCGGCAGCGCGTCGAAGGCCAGGAGCAGCTCGGTCAGGTTGCCCGGGACGAAGGTGTACACAGAGCGCGCGCCGCTCTCGGGGGCGCGGCCCAGGCGCGCGTAATGGTCCGCGATCATCCGCTTCTGCCGGACCTGGCTGGAGTCCTTGTGCACGTCCGCGGGGGGCCGGGTCGCCGCCATGGTCACGCTCCGCTCCACAGCTTGATCGAGTCGGCGAAGGTCCCCGCCTGCTCGCGGATCACCTGGAACTGGCCGCTGTTCTCGCTGTACTTGAAGGCGGTCCACGGGATACCCGACGCCTCGACCGCCCGGACGATCATCGGCTGGTCGAGGAGCGCCGGGTCGCAGAAGCTGGCGGCGCAGAACACCACGCCCTCGGCCCCGCTCCGCCGGACGCGATCGACGAGATCCTTCCCCTTCGCCTCCTCGCCGATGTAGCGTGTCGGGCCGGCGACCACGTCGTCGAGGCAGGCCCGCACGATCGCCTCCAGCGGGTCCCCCTCCTCGGCCACGTCCCGCCGGAGATACCGGTGGACCGGAATCAGGTCATCGTCGACGATGTAGCAGCCGGAGCGCTCGAGAGTCCGCAGCAGGCCCAGGGGGGGCTGCTCGCAGAAGCACCCGGTGACCACCACGCGTGCCTGGTCCATCGGCCGGCGGTCCGAGGCCGCCGCGGCCAGAGTGTGGTAGTCCCGGAGGAGCGCGGTGTGCTCCCCGACGGGCAGCACCAGGCCGGCGCGCAGCACGAGGTACAGCTCGTCGGTCGGCACCTTCCAGGGCTCGGCCCGGCGCAGCGCGTACAGGTCGCGCACCAGCCTCCGGTTCTCGTTGTAGAGGGCGATCGAGGCGCGCAGAGCGCCGGGCCGTGGTCGACAACCGAGGCCCACGATGAAGTGAGAGTCCCCGTGAATCAATACGCCGCGAGGCACTCGTTGTCAACTTGATCCTGCTGATCCGTCCGATCTTCTATGGAACCAAGTCCTAGGATGCTGATCCGTGGTTGACAGAATGAACTCATGCTAGGATTTTTATATCCGTCGTCCACGAACAGGGAGGTCATCTGTGCGAACTGGCCGACGCGTTTCACGATCCGCAGGGCTGGCGATCGTCTCGCCCTCCCGCTCCTGTCCGCCGGGAGGCTCGCACCTGAAATCACTTCACGTTGTTCGTGCATGTCTGTCGGGCCGCACGGCATTTGGTGCCGCCCGTGGCCCGCTCACAATACGGGCTTCCGCCTGGGAACAGGGGGGGGAGTGTCCCAGGCAATCCGACCATGAAAGGAGGTGAAGACGAGGTTGAGCGCCTCACCCATGAGGCCATCTGGCTTTCATGAATGCAGTCCAACTCGGGAACTCATGGAGGCAATGCCATGCGATACCGAAAGCTCATCTACCTGCCGTTGTTGATGGCGGCTCTCTTCGGGGAGACCACAACCTCCGCCATCGAATTCGCCACTGCCGATGGAAAGCTCGTCACGGTGCTCCTGCCCGGGGTGCCCGTCACGTTGATCCCTCCGCCTATCGTCTTGAGCAGCTATGTGGTCCCGGAGTCCACCGCCCAGCCGATGTCCCTGGAGACCACTTCTCCAACCATCAACAGTCCGCTGATCTGGGGGTACGAGGCCGCCGAGACGAACGCCCACCTCTTTGCCTACACCATCGACTCACCGCCGACCATGGTGGCGGACTGCGTCCCTCCCGGCTCGATCAACGGCCGCGGCGTGACGCTCGATCCTCTCGACGGGAACCTCTGGTACTCCTTCGTCACCTTCGATCAATTCCTCGGCGACGGGCTCATCCATAAAACGACGCCGCCGAACTCCGGCTCCTGCGTCGAGGTCGACCAGATCCCCTTCGAGGACGGCCCCGGAGGGATGATCCAGGACGACATCGGCGCCCTCGACGTCGACGGTGTCACGAAGCACCTCTGGGTCGCCGGCTACAGGGCGGTCCGTGTCGGGCTCGAGCACCGCAGCTACCTCTACCTCGTCAACCGCAACAGCGGCAAGATCATCCGGTCCTGCTGGGTCCCATCCCATGAGGGGGGTGTGGGCAACGACTCGCTGACCTATGCGCGTCTCGAGGGCCTGCCCGGGTCCGGGCAGTACTTGCTGACCGACGCGGGGGAGGTGAACACGTACTTGGATCAACTGCTGATCGTCGACGCCGCCGATTGCAGGGGCGGTGTCCAGGCCACGCCGGTGGCCACGTTCACCAAGAGCGAGGGGATGAGCGGCTTCGATTACGAGTGGCCCGGCCTTCTGGACACGGAGAATGCAAATCTCTTCAATCTGGGAGGTCAGCCCTTCTCATCGTCCCTCATGCACGGACCCTGGGGGCAGGCTACCGGGATGGAGGACCTCGGTCTCTGCGCCTCCAAGGGGGAGATGAACGGCAGCGACAACACGTGCCCCTACTGAGCGCGACGCCGCGGCTCTCCTGATACGGAGGGGCGCACGGGACGGTCGATGTCCCGTGTGCCCCGCCGTCGCCAGTGTCGTTGACACGGCTCGCCGGCTTCCTTTAGTCTTCCGCAATGCCAAAAGTCCCCCCGCCGCCTGTCCGTTCGATGGGTACGAGGTCGCGACTGGGGTCCGTCGTGGCGCTGGTCGCAATCCTCGTGGCCGCGGCTCCGGACGGATTGGCGCAGACGACGGCACCGCAGCCCGCCGCGGGCCTCATCGCGCTCGCGGTGGATGCCACCGAGGCGCCGCGCCACCTGTTCCACGTCCACGAGACGATTCCGGCCGCGCCCGGGGGCCTGACCCTCGTCTATCCCAAGTGGATCCCGGGAGAGCACGGCCCGACCGGCCCCGTGGCCGACGTCGTCGGCATGCGCTTCAGCGCCGGCGGGCGGCCGCTCGCCTGGAAGCGCGACGTGGCCGACATGTACCTTCTGCACGTGGAAGTGCCTGCGGACGCGGGCGGTTCGGTCAGCGCCGATCTCGACTTCGTCACCCCGGCGGAGGCGGCCGGATTCACATCCGGATCCTCCGCGACGGCCCGGCTGGCGATGGTGTCGTGGAATCAGGTCCTCCTGTACCCGGCCGGACCGAAGAGCGACGACATCCGCTTCCAGGCCGAGCTGAGGCTGCCGGCCGGCTGGCTCTACGGGACGGCACTCGAAACCGAGTCCGGCCCGCCGGTCGGCGGCCCCGCGCCGGGCGCGCCGGTGCCGACGTCTCCGGGTGACCACGCCGTGCCCGTAACGGTCCGCTTCAAGCCGGTCAGCCTGACGACGCTGGTCGATTCGCCGGTCCTGTCCGGGGCGCACTTCCGCACCCTGGCGCTGTCGCGGCCCGGCGATCCGCGGCCGGCCTTCCTGGACATGGCGGCCGACAGCGAGGCCGCCCTGGCGGCGAAGCCGGAGGTCCTCGATGCCTTCCGGCGCCTGGTCGCCGAGGCGCTCACGCTTTACGGCGCGCGTCACTACGACCGGTATCGTTTCCTGGTGACCCTCAGCGATCACACGGCCCACTTCGGTCTCGAGCACCACGAGTCGAGCGACGACCGGGTGCACGAACGCACTCTCGTGGACGACGACCTGAGGCTCCTGCACGCCGACCTCCTGGCGCACGAGATGACCCACTCATGGAACGGCAAGCATCGCCGCCCGGCGGGTCTCGCGACGCCCGACTACCGTCAGCCGATGGACGGCAGCATGCTCTGGGTGTACGAGGGGTTGACCAACTATCTCGGCTACGTCCTCGGGGCTCGGGCCGGCCTGATGACCCCCGAGCAGGCGCGCGATCACCTCGCGTCGATTGCCGCGACGCTCGACAACCGCCCCGGCCGCGCCTGGCGTCCGGTGGAAGACACCGGCACCGCGGCGCAGATTCTCTACGGAGCCTCGGACGCCTGGGAGAACCGGCGCCGCAGCACCGACTTCTACGAGGAGGGGACGTTGATCTGGCTCGAGGCCGACACCCTCATCCGCCAGAAAACCCGCGGCGGCAAGTCGCTCGACGATTTCTGCAAGCTCTTCCTCGGCGGGACCGACTCGTCGCCGGCGGTGAGGACCTACACCGCGGACGACGTCTACGCGGCCTTGAACCAGGTCACCGGGCACGACTGGAAGGGGTTCTTCAACGAGCGCGTCCTGGAGATCCGCCCGCGCGCTCCGCTCGGCGGCGTCGAGGCCTCCGGGTGGCGGCTCGCCTGGAGCGAGGAGAAGGGTCCCCGCCTTAAGGCGCAGGAGAACGCGGACTCCTACGACCTCACCGACGAGCGCTTCTCGCTCGGCATCCAGGTGCGCAAGGACGGCTCTCTCGTGGACGTCCTCGGTGGCACGCCGGCCGACCGCGCCGGTCTCGCCCCGGGGATGAGGCTCGTCGCCGTCAACGGCCGCCGCTACTCGCGCGAGGTCCTCGAGGACGCGCTGCGCCTCGGGAAGGGGCGCGCGCAGCCGGTCGAGATCCTGGCCGAGAACGCCGAGTTCTTCCGGACCTACAAGCTCGACTGGACCGGGGGGCTGCGCTTCCCGAAGCTCGAGCGCACCCCGGCGAAGCCGGACCTGCTCGGGGAGATCCTGCGGCCGCATGCGGCGGCCGGGAAATAACGCCCGGGCCACCGCGACCGTCCCTTCCTCCGTACGACACGCATCCCCTCAAGATTCAGGTGGTCAATAAACCATTTCCGCGGTACAAGACTCCCATACGTCGAACCGCGGGACGCGCACAGGGTGCGACATGCCGACTGCCCCTGCCACGAACCGTGTCTCGACCGGAGACATCTGAGCCGACCGCTCCTTTTCGAGGGCCCGGCGATTGTGCCGGGAGGAAGGAGTCGCCCATGCAGAGGCCCGTTCCCCATTCCTCCGGCATCCTGTTCCTGGCCATCCTCGTGATCCTGGTGATCCCGGGGAGCGTTCGCGCCGCCCCCCCGGCCGAGGTGGCCGGTCCCGACATCGACCAGGCATCGAACCTGACCTGGTCCGCGACGGCCGGGGCCGACGACTACAACGTCTACCGGGGCCTGACCTCGTGGCTGGCCCTCGGAGAGGGGGCGCAGTGCCACGGCGACGAGATTGCCGGGACGGCGTTCGCGAGCCCGGCCCAGCCACCGTCGGGGCAGGCCTATTTCTACCTGGTCACCGCCGAGTCGAACCTGGACGGCGAGGGGACGGCCGGCACCTCGTCGACGGGGACGCCGCGGGTGCTGCGGGGGCTCTGCGATCCGGTCATGCGCGGCCACATCCTCGATCGGACCGGCTACGGCTGGGACGAATGGTCGCGCGACCGGATCACGGCGCTCGGCGTGCAGGGGTACATCGACGAGCAGCTGAATCCTGCCACGATCGACGAGTCGAGCAACACCGAGCTGAGCTCGCGCACCGCGCTGCTGGTTCCGCCCGACACCGTGCAGGAGCTGGGCGGCCTCGACGTGGTGAACGCCGTCTACGCCCGGCGGCAGCTCGAGCAGCAGGCCACGATGTTCTGGGACAACCACTTCAACACCGACTGGCGGGAGAGCAGCGGCTTCTTCGGATTCTACGCCGCCTGCCCGGACACTCAGAACCTCCAGGCGACCAAGCTGCACTACGACCTCCAGAACGAGCTGCGCGACCTGGCGTTCAACGGCAACTTCCGGGAGATCCTCGAGGCGATGGCGCTCAGCCCCGCGATGATGATCTACCTGAACACCAACACGAACGTGAAGGCCCAGCCGAACGAAAACTTCGGACGCGAGCTCCTGGAGCTGCATTCGATGAGCGTGGACGGCGGGTACACGCAGCAGGACATCGTCGAGCTGGCCCGGGTCTTCACCGGCTGGAACGTCTGCAAGAAGACCGACGCCACGGCCGCCGATCCCCTCGCCGCCTGCCTGGTGATCTCCGCGGCCACGTACTGCACCCCCTCCGAGCCCGTGGGACAGTGGGTGCGAAACTTCCGGACCACCCAGCACGACACCGGCCAGAAAGTGCTGTTCCTGGGGACCCCCTACCAGGTGACCATCCCGAGCACGGCCGCCAACCCGGCCAACGGCATCAACGACGTGGGCCTCGCCCTCGACGCGATTCTCGCCCACCCGTCGACGCCGCGTTACATCGCGAGGAAACTGCTGCAGCGCTTCGTGGACGAGAATCCGACCCAGGCCATGATCGACAGCGTCGTCGCCGAATGGAACGACGCGGGCAACCCGCACGGCAAGGGCGATCTGCGCGAGGTTCTGCGGGCGGTCCTCGCCCAGGCGCGTCTGCGCGATCCGGGCGCCGTGGGCAACAAGATCAAGACGCCCTTCGAGCATGTCGTGAGCGCCCTGCGGGCGGTGCGCGGCAGGACCGACGGCCCGACCGTGTTCCGCGGCTACCTGCAGCGGATGCAGGAGCAATTCCACCTGAACTCGATCCCGACCGGCTACTCCGAGCTTGGCAACGACTGGATCGACACGAACAACCTCCTCGATCGGCAGAACTTCGGCTACGACATGGCGATTCGCACGGGCGCGGCCTTCGGAGCCGACGTCATCGGGCTGCTCAATGCCAACGGGGTCTCGACGGCGGCGGTGCCGAACAACGCGGCCGCCATCGTCGATTTCTACAACGGCGTGCTGTTCGGCGGCGCGCTGACCACAGCCGAGCGCCAGGCGGCGATCAACTACCTGAACACCGACGACAACGGGGTCACCATGAACTACACCGACGCCCGTATCCGGGAAACCGTCGGCTTCCTGCTGGGCTACGCCCAGTTCCTCGAGCAGTAGGAGGCGACCATGAGCGACCACCAGACCTGCGACTGCTCGCGCCGTTCGTTCCTGCGCGGCTCCGGTTTGACCCTGGCGGGGTTCGGCCTGTTTTCCCTCTTCCCCGGCGCCTTCATCCGCCACGCCATGGCGGCCGGCCCCTTCAGCAACAAGCGGCTGCTGTTCATCTTCATGCGCGGCGGCAATGACGGGATCAACACCGTCATCCCGGCCGGCGACCCGCAGTACAGCACGCTCAATCGCCCGAGCCTGTACATCCCTCCCGCGAGCTCGATCGATCTCCTGAACGGGTTCGCGCGGTTGCACCCGGGCATGTCCGATGTCATGGACGTGTTCAACGCCGGCGAGCTGGCGGTCGTGCACCGCGTCGGTTTCCCGAACAACAGCCGCTCCCACTTCGACGACCAGCGGGTCTGGGAAAACGGCGACCCCGCGGAGCCCAAGATGTTCGAGGGGTGGCTGTACCGCTACATCATCGAGAACGCCGTCGCGCAGGGGGTCGATCTCCCCGCGCTCAGCGTGCAAGGGACGCCGCCCGTCCTCCTGCGCGGGGACGAGAAGTTCGTGAATGTCGCCAATCCCGACAGTTTCGACTATCTCCCGGCAGAACCGAAGAAAACGAAGATCAAGAACGCCTGGCTCAATCGCTTCACCGGCCTGACCGGTCTCGAGCCGTTCCGGCCCGCCCTGATCGACACAGGCGTCAAGCTGATCGACACCCTCGACGAGTACCGTTCGTGGGACCAGAGGAACTGGCACCCGAAGGACCCGAACACCGGCTTCTACCTGTTCCCGATCTCAGACGCGACCAACCCGCCCGGACCGACCGGCCCGCGCTTCGGCACCAACTCCTACTCGTTCTTCAAGTCGCTCAAGGTCTGCGCCCTGTCCCTTCTCGAGAGCGACGCGGCGAGCCCGAACGGCACGCGCCTCGCGGGCACCGAGCTCGGCAGCTTCGACACGCACACCGGCCAGGGGCAGGTCACCGGCACGCAGGCCAACCTCCTGTCGTGGCTCGCCTACGGCCTCAGGTCGCTGCGCATCGTCCTGTCCGCGGCGGCGACCTACGATCCAGGCCAGGAGCGCACCTACGCGGCGATCTGGCAGGACACCGTGATCGTGACCCTGTCGGAGTTCGGCCGCACCTCCAAGGAGAACGGCAGCAACGGCAGCGACCACGCCGCCGCCTCGTGCCTGTTCGCGGCCGGAGGCGCGGTGAACGGCGGGGTGTACAACTGCGACGCCGGGACCTGGCCCGCCGGTGTCATGTTCGGCGATGCGGGCCGGTATCTCCTGATGCGCACGGACTACCGCGCCATCTTCTGGGAGATCCTCCGCGATCACATGGGGGCCGATCCGGCGAAGGTGGACGTGATCTTCCCCGGGTACAGCGGGCTGGGGCTCCAGGAGGTCGGCCTCGTTGGCTAGGAGCAGGATCGCCCTCCGGAGGTTGCGGACGCCGCCCGTGCTCGCCGTTTTCGCTCTGGCCGCGGCGCTGTGCCTGTCGCAGAGCGGGGCGGCGGATGTCCATCTGGACAGCGTGACGCCGTCCCACGGCCCCGCGGCGGCGACGATCCATGCGACGCTCGACGGGGAGGGATTCGAGGCCGGCATGCGCGCGGCCCTGCTGGGGGGCGGGCCGTTCCTGGAGGGGACGTACGCGGTGCCCGAAGGGATCCGCGGCCTGGAGACGGCCGACGGGCACGCCTGCGTCACGTTTTACAGCCACACGGCGAAGCTGGGCGGGATCCAGATCCTGGATCTCGACGATCCGGCCGCGCCTCTCCGTCTCGGCGCGTTCGAGACCGGAGACAGCGGACTGGACGTGCAGAGGTCGGGGGACCTCGCCTACTTCACCTTCATGAATCCGTACACCTTCCTGGGGGGGCTGCACATCGTCGACGTCAGCGATCCGGCCCATCCCCACCGCGTCGGCACGTTCGACATCCTGCTCGATCCGCAGCGCATCGTCGTGGAGGGACGGTACGTCTACGTCGCGGCGGGGTTTGAGGGGCTGAAGATCATCGACGTCCTGGATCCCGCCGCGCCGCTCCTGGCCGGCGAGCGGGACACCCCCGGCATGGCCATGGACGTGAAGCTGGCGGGGCCAATTGCCTACGTTGCGGACGGCGACGCGCTTCTCGTGTTCGACGTCGGCGATCCGCACCAGCCGGTCCTCATCGGGAGCCTCTACCGGGAGCGGCAAAGCCTGGCCGGCCTGGCGATCGCGGGGTCGCGGCTCCTGGCGGCCGATCGGCTCGGAGCGCTCCTGGTGATCGACATCGGCGATCCGGCCCATCCCGCGATGCTGGCCCAGGTGCCGCTCGCCGACGCCGCCGGCGGCGTGGCGGTCGACGGCCGCTTCGCTTACGTCGCCTCGGGGTACAGCGGCCTGCAGATCGTGGACCTGGAGCGGCGGGGCGGGCCGGTGGTGGTCGGCAGCCAGGGGATGTTCGGCAATTCCGCGTACTTCACGGGCGTTGCGCTGTCCGGCCGGAGGGCCTACGTCGCCGATCTGATCAACGGCATCCAGGTGATCGACGTCGCGAACCCCGCCGTCCCGGCGCTCCTGGGGAGCCTCGATCTCGCGCCCCTTCCTTCCGCCGTCGGCAACCCGGGGGTCGTCGTCGCGGGCCGTACCGCCTTCGTGGCGGACGCCGGGAATGGGCTTCTGGCCGTGGATGTGGGGGATCCGTCCTCCCCCTGGCTTCGGGCGAGCCTCGCAACCACGGGCCCCGCGGCCGGCCTGGCGGCGGGATCGGGCCCCGCCGAGGGATTCGTGTTCCTGGCGGCGGGAGCGAACGGCGTCCGGACCATCGATGCGCGCGTCCCGGGCTCTTTGACGGACGTCGGCGGCTTCGACACGGCGGGCGAGGCCCTCGGGATCGCCCATGCGGGCGGCCTCGTCTATGTCGCCGACGGAGCGCGCGGCCTCGCCATCCTCGACGTCGCGGAGCCGACCGCCCCCCGCCTGCTTGGATCGATCGACACCCCGGGGAAGGCGCTGGGCGTGGCGGTTCTGGGCGCCCTGGCCTTCGTGGCGGACGACTCGCGCGGCCTGCGGATCTTCGACGTCAGCCATCCGGAGGCCCCCGTCCTGGCCGGGGCCGTCGACACGCCGGGACGCGCCGTCGGGGTCGCCGTGGGGGACGGGCGGGCCTACGTCGCCGACCTGAACCGGGGCATCCAGATCATCGACGTGACGCGACCGGAGGCGCCGGTCATCGTCGCCAATCTCGGCACGCCCGGCGCCGCCGGCGCCGTCTGGATCGAGGGGGATCGGCTGCTCGTCGCCGACGGGTTCAGCGGCGTCCTCGAATTCGACGTCCGGGATCCCGCTCAGGCGCTCCTGACCGGTCTCTACGACACCCCCGGGATCGCATCCGGGATCGCTCTCTCGGGCGGGCTCGCCTACGTGGCCGATCGGACCGGCCTGCGCATCCTGCGCCCCAACCCGCCCCTGCCGGCGCCGTCGCTTTTGTCCTCCTCGACCGCCGTCCTCGAGGTCCCGGCAGGTTTCGCCCCGGGGCCGTACGACCTGGTGCTGGCGGGTGCCGCCGGGGCCGCGCCGGTCCTGCCGAACGCCTTCACCGTTCAAGGCATCGCCGGACCGGGACGCCGCCGGCCATGAGCCGCATCGGGCGCGCCATCGTCGCGTGCTTCCCTTTGTTGGGACTCTTCGCTCCGGCGCGGGCGGTGGACTGCACCGGCGTCGCCCCGGTGTCGAACACGTCCGTGACGGCCGTGCCGGTCGTCACCGGGCTTCCGGGGAGGCCTCTCTTCGTCACCGCCCCCCCGGGCGATCGGACCCGGATCTTCATCGTCGAGCAGGACGGGTTCATCCGGATCAAGAAGCGCGGGGACCCTCCCGACCGGTTCGTCACCTTCCTCGACATCTCGACGGTGGTGCAGGCGACGCGCACGCCGTCCCTGAACGAGATGGGGCTTCTCGGCCTGGCCTTCGATCCGGACTACCCCGCCAACGGATTCTTCTACGTCGATTACACCGAGGGACCGCTGGGCGGCCCCTGGTCCACCGTCATCGCCCGGTACTCGGTCCTGGCGGGGGACCCGGACGCCGCCGATCCCGACAGCGAGGTGCGGCTCCTGCGCTTCGCCCAGCCGCAGGCCAACCACAACGGCGGGCAGGTCCAGTTCGGCCCCGACGGACATCTTTATGTCTCGACCGGCGACGGCGGAGGGGCGAACGACCAGGGGACCGGGCACGCCGTCTGCGGGAACGGCCAGAGCCTTGGCACGCTTCTCGGGAAGATCCTGCGCCTCGACGTCCGAGGCACCGCCATAACGGGGCTCGACCCCGACTGCGGCGGCGCGACGGCCGACTATCGCGTCCCGGCCGACAACCCGTTCGCCGACGGCCCGGGCGGCCGATGCGACGAGGTCTGGGCCTACGGCCTGCGCAATCCCTGGCGGTCGGCCTTCGACGCCGCGAACGGCGACCTCTACATCGCGGACGTCGGCCAGAACTGCTATGAAGAGGTGAACTACGTGCCCGCGGCGCAGGCGGCCGGCCGGAACTACGGCTGGCGGTCGATGGAGGGGAAGCACTGCTTCAACCCATCGACTCCCCTCACGTGCAACCCTGTGGCCGCCACCTGCTCCGGGTCGCCCGCGTGCATGGATCCGTCCCTCACCCAGCCGGTCGTCGAGGTCCCGCACGCCGGCGGCGTCTGCTCGATCACCGGCGGGGAGGTCTACCGCGGCTGCCTCATGCCGGATTTCTCCGGCGCGTATTTCTACGGCGATTACTGTGCCGGCTTCGTCAAATCAATCCGCATGGCCGGAGGCGAGGTCACGAACGGGCAGGACTGGACGGACGAGGTCGCCCCCGGAGGGACGCTCGTGAACAGCCTCACGTCATTCGGCCAGGACGCGCAGGGGGAGATCTACATCACCGACCGCGACGGCATCGTGCTCCGGATCCTCCCCCTCTTCACCGACCTCGAGGTGTCCGGCGCGGGGGCGGCGGAGCCGTTCCGCCTCGACCTCGATGCATGGCGCTGGGAGGACCTGGGAGCATCCACCATGCAGCCGGTCGACCACTATCGCGTCTATCGCGGCCGGCCGGGGGGAGTGTTCACCTGCATCTTCACGACGCCGGCTCCGCAATGGGCCGGCGGCGATCCGGACGCGCCATCCACCGGCACGGTCTTCGCCTACGCGGTCACCGCGCTCAGCCCCGGTGGGGACGAGACCCACGGCGTCGCCCCGCCGCAGATCCTGGACCCGGCCGGGTGTCCCTGAAATCGGGGATCAGGAGCCTGCCCGAGTAGGGGGCCGGCTCCTAACGCGGCAGCGGAGGCGGCGGCGTCTTGCGCGGCAGCATGTCGGGACGCGTGGCGGCGTTGTAGACGAACGACGCCAGGATGGCGGATGCCTGCATCAGGTCGCCCGGCTGGACGTGATCGTAGACGTCCAGGTCGGTGTGGTGGGTGCGGGTCGAGTAGTCGAGCGGGTCCTGAATGAACTGGAACCCGGGGAGCCCGACACCATCGAACGAGACGTGGTCGGTATCGCGCGTGCCGGCGATGCTCAGGGTCGAGGCGCCCAGGTCGGCGAACGGCCGCAGCCAGGCTTCGAAGATCGGACGCACCATGTCGTTCCCCTCCAGGTAGACCCCGCGGATCTTCCCGGTGCCGTTGTCCACGTTGAAGTAGCCGGACAGGAGCCGGTGCTCGGGCCGGGTCTCCTGGGTGACCGGATCGCCGAAATGAGCGCGGACGTAGCCGCGCGAGCCGAAGAGCCCCTGCTCCTCCCCGTCCCACAGGGCCAGTCGCACGGTGCGATCGGCCTTGAGGCCGAGCGTCTTGAGGATGCGCATCGCCTCCAGCGCCACGGCGCACCCGGCGGCGTTGTCGGTGGCCCCGGTGCCGCCGTGCCAGGAGTCGAGGTGCGCGCCGAGCATGACGACCTCGTCCTTCTTCCGGCCGCCGGGGATTTCGGCGATCACGTTCTGCCCGCGCGGCCGGTCGTCGTAGAAGGCCACTTGCACGTCCAGCTCGACCTTGGCGGGGATCTTTTTTTCCGCCAGCCGGAACAGCCGGCCGTACTGCTCCGGCGGCAGGGCGACCACGGGAGGGGGCGTCGGCCCGCCCGGCTCCCACGACCCCGCCAGCGTGGCGAACACGATGCCGCCGTCCCCGCGCGCATCGGACGACAGGACCGCGACCACCCCCTCCTCGCGCAGAAAGGCGTGCAGCGCATCGCGCGCCTTGACCCAGCGCGCGTAGTACTCCTCGCCGACCTCGTCGGGAATCGACTCGAGGAGCCGGCTGCGCTTCTTCGGATCCTCCGGCAGGCTCTTCAGGGGATACGCGTAGGCCAGGGGCGCCTGGGGCTCCGGGGCCGCGGCGATCGATTTGAGCGCCCCCCCGTCGTACCTCTCCCCCGCCGGCACGGTCGGCAGCGTCAGCTTGGGCGCCGGCTCGATGAGGACGATCTTCCCGGACAGCCTGCCCCGCTGCTCCTGCGCGAACCGCGCGATGCGGGCCGTCAGGGTCGGGATGTCGTAATCGTCCTCCCGATCGATCTCGGACGCCGTGAAGAGGGGAGCCGCGATCACCGGGGCCACGACCGGCCCGCGCGTGCCGCCCGACCAGGCCCTCGGTACACCGTAGAGCGGCGCGTAGACCGGCTCTCTCAGGTGGGCCGAAAAACGGGTGACCGCCCAGCCCCGCCCGAAGGCCCCCCAGTCCTCCAGCCGCGCGCTGCCGACGCCCCAGGCGCGCAGCGTCCTGACCGACCAGTCGGCGGCGGCGCGGTATCCCGGCGATCCGGTGAGCCGCGGCCCGTTCACGTCCGTCAGGTAGAAGAGGTGGTCCATCACCTTCGAGTTCTGGAACGCCTCGCGCTTGATCCGGTGGAGGGTCGCGAGATCCACGCTCTCCTCGGCCCCGAGCGCCGGTGGGAGCGACAGGGACGCGGCCAGAATCAGCGCGCCGGAGAGGAGCTTCATGGTCGAACCACCTCCGATATCAGAACTCGATCTGGAAACCGACCTCGAACCGTCTCCCGAAGCGCCGTTCCGAGTCGAGCTGCAGGGCGTGCTCCGCAGCGTTCCGGTTCTCCGTGTGAATGGTCAGGTCGTCGGAGTTGAGCAGGTTGTCCGCCGTCATGAACAGCTTCGAGCTCAGGCGCCCGAGCACGAACGCCTTCGAGGCGCGCAGGTTGATGTTGTAGACCGCGCCGTTGCGCTCGGAGTTCCGCCGCACCGGGATGAAGACGGGCTCACCGCCTTCCTCCTGCACGTAACCGAACATGGTGCGGTCCTGCAGGTAGTCGAAATTGTCGAACGCCCTGACCTTCGAGATCACCGAGAACGGCAGGCCCGAGTGCCACGACAGGACGCCCCCCACCTGCCAGTCGCGCGGAAGATAGACCACGGCGTTCAGCTTCACCTGGTGTCTCATGTCGTAGGCGAGGTAGCCGTGCTCCAGGTCGGTCACGGACGGATCATCCCCCAGATCGGAATCGAACGACTCGGCGTTCCCCACCGCCCGCGAGTAGGTGTAGGAGGCGTCCATCTGCCACTTGCGGCTCAGCCTCCGGGTCAGCTGCACCTCGATGCCGCTGTAATCGGCCGCGTTGACGTTGGCGATCTGGTCGATCCGGCTGAAGAAGAAGTTCTGGATGTACAGATCGGGGAAGCCGTCCGGGGCCCGGGTGATCTTCACGAGGCCCTGGGGGGTGAGGTTCGAGAGCAGCCCGCCGATGAAGTCGATCGGCCGGCCGTCCTTGAAGCGCAGCGTGTGGTTGACATCCCGGCCCTGGAGCTGCTGCCGGTACTTCCGGTTGATGTAGGTGAGCCGCAGGGCGACCTCGGGCGCGATCTCCCGCTCGAGCCCGATCGTCAGCTCGTCGGAGAACGGCGTCTGCAGGCCGCGATCGACCTGGACGCTCGACGGCGGCGCCTTCGAGATCGTCGGCCCGATGCGGCCGTCGGGGATTCCGGCGCCGGTGACCCCGTCAGGGTCGACCCGGTAGGAGCGCGTGGTGAAATCCGGCCCCTCCTCGGGCGTCACGGCGCTCAGGAACAGCTTGTCGAAGAAGCGGCCCCAGTTGACGTAGATCTTGGTGCGGGCGTCCGCGAACGGGTCCCACGACACCGACACGCGGGGGGCCAGGTTGTTGTTCGTCAGGCGGAATGACTCCCGATCCTGGAACGTGGCGGAGCCCTGCGCACGCAAGATCTCGCGGTCGATGATCAGGTCCCCCGTGGCCTCGTCCGTGACGATGGCGCCGGGGAACAGGGAGCGCAGAGCCTCCGCCGTCACCACGGCGGCGCTGTGGTGCTGGGTGAGCCGGGAGGGGTAGATGCGCGGCAAAAGGAAGAGATCCGCCACGTGCGGGTTCTCCGCCGGTCCCCCCACGCAGTGCACGACCGGATCGTTGCAGAATCCCAGGCTCCTGATCCCGTCGCCATTGCCGACCAGCTGATCATCCAGGAGCCGCTCGTCGCCGCTGAGGCTCAACAGGCGATCGTAGAGCCGCCTCTCGGCCGCCGGATCCACCGGGGAGTACCCGAACGAGTCGGTCGCCTCCCGATCGAAGCGCAGGCCGAACCCGAACGACAGGTTGGGGAGCGGCTTGAAGCCGTCCTGGATGTAGCCGCCGAACGTCAGGCTCGAGGCCTCGTTGGAGACCCCCGGCTCGGTCGGCACGTCCACGCCGAGCTGGGGTGGCCCGCCTTCCTCGGCCTTCAGAAGCTTGAGCATCGGGCGCACCACGGTCTCCTGGCGGAAGCTCTCGTTTTCGAGGATGGCTCCGACCTTGATGTCGTGCGACCCGTGGAACTCCGGCACGTACACCGTCAGGTCGTGGCGCAGCGTGAACCGGCCGACCTCGCGATCCTGAGTCAGATTGTTGGGACCGCTCACGCGGGAGGTGGCCTCGTCCTGCTGATAGTCGCGGTCCGGAGGAAGGGGCACGAACGAGACGTACGGGTAGCTCGACGGCAGCCGGACGATCGTGCCGTCGGGCCTGAAGTCGAGAATCACGTCCGTGGGTCTCGGGCGGGGCCGGTCGTCGAGGCGCAGGTTCCCGTTGCGGTCCTCGATCCCGGAATCCAGCCGGTGGTCGCCGTCCCTGTCCTCGCCGCTGTCAAGGATCCCGTTGCCATTGGCGTCCTCCACGATCCGGTCGAGGTTGCCGTCGCAGTCCAGATCCTCGCGCATGCCCGGCCCCTCGCACCCGCTCCGCGCCACGGTGAAGCGCCCGTCGCCGTCGCGATCTTCGTCCTTGTCCACCATACGGTCGCCGTCCGCATCGCGCTCGAAGACATCCCAGGCCCCATCGTCGTCCCAGTCGTCGCCGGAATCACGCTCGCTGGCCTCGAACGTCCGGTTGCCGTTCCGATCGATGTACAGGTACCCGTTGTGGTTGGTGTCGGGCCCGGTCGTCGGGATCCGCCTGGGCTGCGACACGAAGTCCTGCACCGTCGTCTCGAGAAAGACGCTCGGATTGAAGATGGCGGTCTCCTTCAAGATCAGGTTGCGACCTCCGCGTTCCATCGTGTACCCGCTCTCCAGCGGGGTGAACGAGTCGAGGCCCTCGTTGTCGTACTCCTGCGGGTCGTAGATCGCGGTGAATACGAGTTTGTGCCCCTGGGCCATGTCCCAGCTCGCCTTGCTGAAAAGTCGCTTCTCGCGCAGGCCGCGCACGAACGCCTGGGTCTGGGTATTGACCGGGTCCTCGATCTGGATGTACTCGGCGCTGACGAAGAACCAGGCCCTGTCCTTCGCGATCGGGCCGCTGGCCGAGGCGAACGGCGTCAGGGTGTTGAACTTCAGGTCCCTGAGGCCGGTGTCCCCCACCCCGAGGTGCAGAGCCGGGTCGTCGATACCCGCGCCGTCCCCGTCCAGCAGGCTTGCCCGCCAGAAGAACTTGAAGTTCCCCTGAAACTGGTTGCCGCCCGACCTGGTGATGATGTTGACGAACCCTCCCTGCGCCCGGCCGAATTCCGCCGAGGCGCCGGATGTCTTGACCTCGATCTCCTGGATCGACTCGAGGTTCAGCTCCTGTCCTCTCCGCCCGGTGAGCGGATCGACCGTCGAGACGCCGTCCACGAGCGTGACGACGTCCGTGTCGCGGGCGCCGTGAATGTTGACGTTGCCGTCTCCGTCCACGTCGGTCACCCCCGGCGCCAGCGTGAGCACGTCCTGATAGTTGCGACCGAGGATGGGCAGCGCATCGATGAACTCCGCGCTGAAGGTCGTCTGGAGGGTGGTCTCGTCGGGGTTCACCGCCTCCGCCTTCTCGACGACGCGCAGCCGTTCCTTGAGCTGGGACTCGGGGAAGAGCGTGATCTGGAGCGAGGAGACCCGCGAGGGCGGCAGGTCGACGTCCGGCAGGACCACCGTGGCCATGCCCGGGAAGGAGACGCGCATGCTGTAGCCGCGACCCGGGCTGAGCGGCACGACGCGGAACTCCCCTTTCGCGTCGGTGACCGCCCCCTGATTCAGGCCGAGCGCCCGGTTCTCCACCCGGACCGTCGCGCCCGGGATCGGGGCGCCGTCCCGGTCCAGGACGGTCCCCTTCAGGCCGACCGGCCCGGACGCCAGCACCGGCAGCCATGCCACCCAGAGCCACACCCCCGCCGCTAGACCGGCACAGCGCATCAATCGCAAGACAACCGGCCCCCGGCTGAAGGTGGATGACGTCGGCGACCGCTCCGGCGGGCCCCCTCTCGGAGTCCCGGCCCGGGACGGCCTTGGGAGTATAGCGGACTGCGCCCGCGTTGCGGGGAAAACTGTAAGTTACGGTCAATGCGGCCCTAGTCAAGAGAAAACGGCCGCGCCGGGGAGGGGGCGGCGCGGCCGTCAGGTGCGTGGACTTGCACCAGGTCGTCTAGGTCTTGTGGGCCCTCTGCGCGGCGCGCGGGAAGAAGGCCTTGTAGAAGTGGTAGGTCATCAAGCAGAACGGCACCCAGAGGAAGAAGACCTGCAGGCCGTAGTGCTGCCGCAGCACCCCGATGAGGATGACCAGCGACGCGCCCGCCAGCTGGCTGTTGATCGTCCAGGAGTACTTTTCGTACCATACGCGGAACGGATCGACCTTCTGCTCCAGCCCGACGGCGACCGACACCAGGGCGGTGTTGACGACGAAGAAGGTCAGCACGCAGAGCAGCAGGGCCAGCAGCGAGTCCGGCGTCGTGACGTCCCCGGTGCGGCCGCCGCTCAGGTAGAAGACGTGCCCGCCCAGCCAGGCCGACAGGACGAAGTTGCAGATGTTGAACACCCCTTTGTGCGCCTGCAGGCGGGGCCGGCCGACGACCCAGAAGTAGACCATGCTGACCGCCGCCAGGATCATCGCCTCCTTGACCCCGAAGAGCGCAATGGCGCAGAGAAGGAACGGCTGCAGGGTCGAGATGCGCGCGTTGTGCCCCAGGTTCAGGGTGTGCGGGGCCGCCACGCAGGCGAAGACCAGGAGCAGCAGGAAATCGGGGCTCAATCTGGCCATGCCGTGCATCAGGGTTTCGAGGGCCGCAAGTCCGCCCAGCAGGGCCACCGTCGCGAGAAAGGCGCTCATCATGGCCTCTTCCCCCCGCCCCAGATCCCACCGAGGATGTCGAGGGAGCCGGAGGCGGAGTCGAGCGAGCAGCGGTCGCCCGCCCAGATGAGCCCGGAGGCGGTGATCATGTTGTTCTCGAGGAGCGAGTGCGTACCTCCCCTGCCGCCCCAGATGCCGCCGTAGACAGAGACGATGGATTCGGGAACGTCGAGCAGGCCGATCCCGTCGAGGCCGCCCTTCGTCCCGCCACCCCACACGATGCTCAGCGTGAACTCATTCCCCCAGATGAGGCCGGTGTCTTCGATGTACACGTTGCCGTCGGAGGCCAGCATGGCCAGGGGGGAGGCGCCGCTCTTCGCGGTGCCGGTCGCCAGGAGGGCCACCTCCACGTCGAGGTAGCCGGCCCCCGTTTCGAAGATGAGCCGCTTGTCCTTGGCCGCCGCCTTCATCAGGCGGGCCTTCACGGTCGCGGCGGTCAGGGACGGGTCCTTCTGCAGCATCAGCGCTGCGGTCCCCGCCACCATCGGCGCCGCCATCGAGGTCCCCGACAGGACCAGGTAGTCGCCGACCCGGTCGGGTCCGGAGAGGGTGCCGATCTTGTATTCGCTGAGTCTCAGCGCCTGATCAGGATAGGTCGCGTCGATGTACGACCCGGCGGCGCGCAGCGACACGATCGACGTGCCGGGGGCGACCAGGTCCGGTTTCACCACGTAGTCGATGAGGGTGGGCCCCTTCGAGGAGTACCAGCCCAGGACGTCGTCGGACGTCGCCACCGTGTCGGCGTCATCCATGGCGCCGACCGTCACCGCGGTCGGCTCGTTGCCCGGACTCGTGATCGTCCCGAAGCCGCTGCCGATGGCGCCGTCGTTGCCGGCCGCAACCACCACGACGATGCCGTTGTCGTAAGCATTGCGCACGGCGCGGCACAGCGGGTCGTCCTTGTACGACTCGTACACCGGGTGGCCGAGCGACAGGTTCATGACCCGGATGTTGTAGGCGGTCTTGAAACGGACGGCCCAGTCGATGGCCGCGATGATGTCCGACGTCACGCCGGTGCCGTCCGGGTGGAGCGACCGGATCGAGATGAGCTGCGCCCCTGGGGCCATCCCCTTGAAGGTGCGGAACGATGGCGGGTCGCTCGACGCGGCGCCGTTGCCGTTGAGGATGCCGGCGACGTGCGTGCCGTGACCGAAATAATCGGCCAGGCCGTTCTCGTGCCCCACCACTTCGACTTCGACCACCTGCGGCGCGCCTTTCGGCCGCAGCAGGTCACGGTGCCCCGTGGCGCCGGTGTCCACCAGCGCGATCCCGACTCCGCGTCCGTCGAGCCCGCCCGAGGCGACGCCGGCCAGGTCGGCCCTCACCGACCGGTACGCCACATCCATGTGCGCCTTGACGGGCGTGTCGAAGGACACGTGCTCGATCTCGGGGTCGTCGGCCAGGGCCGCGAGCTGGGACGCCGGCACGCGCGCCGAGTAGCCGCGGATGGCAAGGTGCCGCGATTTCACCGCGCCGCCCCGGCCGTGGAGCCGGGCGAAATGGCCTGTGGTCGGCTCGCCCACTGTCTGGATGATGACGGGAATGAGGTCGTCCGCACCCGCAGCGCGGATCTTCGCTTCGACTTCGCCCGACAGCCTGGTACCGCCCTGCGCGCCCGACGCGTTCGCAGCAGGCAGAACAATCAGGAAGGCGGCAATAATCGCCAGAATCCTTTTGCCCTGTCTGGATGAGCGGTCCATGCACTCCCCTTCTCCGGCCACGTGCCGGATGCGCCGCGTCGATTCGACCTGCGCGGCACCCAGACCTAGAGCAAGGGGGCTGCCAGTCCGTGTTTCGTAACGCACCAGCCTGAATCCCTTGACAGTAAAGGGTTTTCAGAGAGATCCGCGTGGCGGGCTGGAGGGGAACGATCGGTGCCCGAAGTGGCGCTTCTGGACACCCCCGTCGCGGCGGAGCCGGCGGCGGGCCGTTAATGCTGGTTGTTCAGGAAGTTGGATCGGGGCGCTGGAATCTGGACGCGGCTGTCCAGATCCTGATCACGGAAGGTTGGCCGAAGCGGGTCAGGAAGTCAGCCGTCCGTTCGTGAAGAGCCGGCAGACATCGAGGGCGCTGACGATCCCCACGAGAATCTCCCCGCGGACGATCGGAACTCGATGGATCCGTCGCTCCCACATGAGAAGACACAACTTCTCCACGGTGGCATCCTCGGGAGCGCTGATCACTCCCCTGGTCATGATCTCGCCGACGATCACGGGTCCACCATTCCCTTGATCGAAGCCGACGAACCCGGAGGTGAACAGCAGCTTGATGTCAGCAGTTTGACGAGTTTCGGAATCGGAGTTCCGTCCCCGGAACAGGACATCATCCTTGGAGACGATTCCCAGGAGTCGCCCCTCCGCATCGACCACGGGCGCACCGGTGATCTTCCGGTCCCGCAGGAGATCGCAGAGATCCTCGATTCGAGTCTCAGGAGTGACGGTCGCCACTTCCCTGGTCATGATGTCGGATGCGCGCATGGTCTCCTCCGGGCCGCGAAAAGAGCCCGCAGACCGGGGATCATTGACGATCGCCGGCTCCGCGTCAAGCGCGGGGCGCCAGGAGCCTGTCGAGAGCGCCGGCCCGGGGGCCTGGGAGGACCTCCGGCGGGTGGCGCCAGCCGTCCCGGAACTTATATTGCATCGAGGCACGGGCCCGGGGGCCCTTGTGCCGTTGTGTGAGGCGGGACCCGGATGGACTTGAACGGGCTGAAGGAAATCGTCAAGGACCTCACCCAGAGCGCCGAGAGCCGCGCGGTCTCCAAGGCGCTGAAGTGCTTTTCGAAGGGACAGCTCGACAAGGCGATCGAGATCCTCACCGAAGCCAAGGCCGAGTCCCCCGAGAACAGCGACATCCTCTTCGAGCTCTCCCGCTACCTGGTCCTGGCGAACCGGGGCCACGAGGCGGCCGAGGCGCTGCGCACCGTCCTGCGTCGCCATCCGAAGGCCTACCAGCGCGCCAATGAAATGATCGAGGAGATGCGCGCCCGCCACGCGAACGTCTCGCCGCTGTTCGACGCCGTGGCCGAGCACTTCATCCGCCACGACGACTTCAAGAGCGCCCTGGACGCGCTGGAGCGCATGAAGGCGGACGAGATCCGCGCCTTCCTGCCGCGCCACCGCGGCAAGTGGGAGGGCCTCCGGAAGAGCGCCCCCGACGCCAAGATGGCCAGGACGTCCCTGCACTCGGCCTACTACCTGGCCCTGTGTCACGAGGCGCTGCGCGAGTACGACCCGGCGGCCACCATCTTCCGAATCATCGCGAAGAACAACCCGGAGGAGTTGCCGAAAATCCTGAAGCGCCTGGAGGCGCTTCTCGCGAAGGACTACCAGAACGCCGCGCTGCGCGTGGCGGTCGGCGATCTCTTCCTGCGCGTGGGACGCGAGGAGGACGCGGCCCAGCAGCTGGCGCTCGTCCTGGAGACCGACCCGCGCGGCGCGCCGCACGTTGCCGAGAGAATGGCCGAGTACCTCCGGGAAAAGGGGGAGAAGCCCGAGCTGCGCTGGATCCTGGTCTCGGCCCACCTGGCCGCGAAACAGGCGGAGGCGGCGATCCGTGAGATGCGCCCGCTCGTCGATTCGGGCGCGCTTCTCGACCGGGTCGTGCCGGCCCTGGAATCGCTTGCCGCCTCCGATCCCGCCCGGGCGGTGGAGGCGCGCCTGCTCCTGGCCACGGCGACGGCACGGCGCGGCCACGCGCAGCCGGCGGTCGACATCCTGCTCGGCATCGCCGAGGAGAAGGGGATGGCCGCCATCCGCGAGCCGCTCGAGGCGATCGCGGCCTCCGCCCCCGGGAGCGCCAAGGCGCAATACCTGCTGGCGGACGTTCACCTGGCGGAGAAGCGCAGCGCCGAGGCGGTCGACTGCCTGCGCAAGGCACGGGCTGCGGCCCCCCAGGAAGAGGGTCTTCTCGTTCCGAGGCTCCACAAGGTCCTGGAGGCCGACCCGGCGAGCGCCGACGCCCACCTGCTCCTCGCCGATCTGCTGATCCGGAGCGGCGAGCGCGAACGGGCGACGGTCGTGCTGCGCCACCTGGTGCGCGAGGCCCCGGCTTCCGCCGGCGAGGCGGTGGCGCGCTTCGCGACGCTCCTGAAGGAGGACGCGCCGCCGCCACGAGCCCGCATCGGCGCCGCCGAGGCGAATCTCGAGATGAAGCGCTTCCCGGAAGCGTTGCAGCAGCTTCAGGAGGCCGCCGCCTCGGCTCCCGAGCTCGCCGCCGAGTTCCTGCACACGGTCGGGCTTCTGGCGGAGGCGGCCCCCGACCTGCACGAGGGGACCGCCGCCCTTCTGCGCGGGCTCGAGTCCCGCACTCCGCTCACGGAGGCCGTGCGCTTCGCTCTCGGCGAGGCCCTGTTCTTCGGCGGCAAGGTGAGCGCCGCGGCGACGGTGTTCCGGGACCTGCTGCAGGCCGCTCCCGAGCGCGCCCAGGAGATCAGGGCGGCGCTCGAGCGTTTCGATCGCGACAGCCCCGAGGCGGCGGAAGTGCGAGTGCTCCTGGCGACCCTCTGTCTCGACCGCGGGGACCATCAGGGGGCCCTCGCCGAGCTGTCCCGCGGCGCCGCGATTCCGGCGCTGATCGATCGCATCATCGCCCGCTACGAAGAGATCGTGAAGGCGGCGCCGGACGACCTCGACGCCCGCGTCGCCTTCGTGCAGATTCTCGCGATCGGCCGGCGCTTTGACCGCGTGCTGTCGCTCGGCGCCGAGACGCTCAAGATGCGCGACGACGCCACATCGGCCCCCGTCCTTCTGGCCATGGGGGACGCCCTCAGGGAGAAAGGGGACGGCGGCAGCGCCACGAAGCGCTTCTTCGCGGCCTATGGCCGCGACCGCTCGCTGGGGAGCGCGGTGATCGAGAGGCTGCGCCGCATGATCGAGGCGGAGGGCTCCCTCCCCCTGGGATCCCTGGCGCTGGGCAAGGTCCTGGCCTCCGAAGGGCTCTGCGGCGAGGCGGTGGATTCGCTGCGCGCCGCGCGCGCCAGCGATCCGAAGCTCTCCGACACCATCCTCTCCGAGCTGCAGCGTCTGCGGGACGCCTTCCCCGCCGATCCGCAGCCGGCGCTGGAGATGCTGGTCATTCTCCAGGAGTCCGGCGATCACAAGCGCGCCGTGCAGGCCATCTCGCCGATCCTGGACGCCAGGCCCGACCTCGCCGCGGTTCTGGCCGGCCATCTCGACCGGATTCTCAAGGCCGACCCGCAGCAGCCGTTCGCCACCTTCGAGATGGGGCGCGCGCTGCAGCACCTGAAGCTCTTCCCCCGCAGCGCCGCGAGCTATCTCGCCGCCTTCCGCCTCGACCCGTCGCTGGCGCCGATGATCCTGAAACGGCTTCAGGAGATGATGGACGCGGTCCCGAACTGCCCCGATCCGTACCTGGTGGCCTGCGCCGTCCACGCCGGGCGCGGCAAGTTCCAATCGGCGGCCGAGAAGATCGAGCAGGCGCTCAAGAACCTTCCGGGCGAAGTCGACCGGCTCCTGCCGCGCCTGGAGGAGATCCAGAGGCAGGAGCGCGGCAGCACCGCCATCTCGCTGATCTACGCCGATGCCTGCCTGCGCGCCGGCCGGCACGACAAGGCGCTGGCCGCCTTCGGCGAGACGGCGCGCCGCGATCCATCGGCCCTGGATCGCGCCTGCGAGGGGATCGAGGCGATCGTGAAGGCCGCGCCGGGCCTGGGCGAGGCCTACCTCTGGCGGGCGCGCATGCGCGCCCAGCGCCTGCAGGTCGACCAGGCGCTGGCCGATCTCAAGGAGGCCTCCCGCCTGGCCCACCAGCTCGGGCCCCGGATCATCGAGGAGGCGGAGGCGCTCCGGGAGCGCGCTCCGGAATCGCACGGCGTGACGCTCCTCCTGGCGGACCATTACGTCGCCGCGGGACGGGACGCCGATGCCTCCCGAATCCTGCGCGAGGCCCTCGAGCGGGGCGGCGTCCGCGCGGAGCGGCTGGCGGTCCTGGTGCGGCTGTGGCGCGTGGCGGCGTCCGGCGGGGACGACGACCAGGCGCGCCACTACCTGTCCGAGGCGGCCCGCCTCTCCCCCGACCGCAACCAGTTCCTGCTGCGGGTGCACGAGACGCACCTGTCCCTGCTCCGCGCCGCGGCGGCGCGGCTGCGCGGGCAGATCGAGCACGGCTCCCGCCGCGGCGCCGAAATCCAGTCGATGCTGCGCGTCCTGTGCGACCTGGGTCAGGTCGACGAGGCGGCGGCCACCCTCGAGCACCACGCGCCCGACCTCGCGCCCCAGGAGGTCTCCCGCCTGCGCGCCGAGATCGCCCTCTGCCGGGGGGACTATCCGCGCGCCGCGGAGCACTTGATGCCGCTGGGCGCCAGCCGGGCCCTCGCGTTCGCCGCCTCCCAGGCCGGTGATTTCGCCCTGGCGGCCCGCACGCTGGAGGCCCTGGTCAAGAAGGGCGGTGAGCCGGGCCTGCAGACTTCCCTGGCGCGCGTCTACCGGGAGCTGGTTGCCGCCGACCTGATGGGCGGCCGGCGCCGTCTTGCGGGCGAGACCCTCATCTCGTACGGCGAGGAAGCCTCCGCATGAAGGACACACACCTGTCTGCGAGGACACGATGATCTGCCCGATGCTGTCGGCGCTCAAGCCGACCGATGACAACGGCCAGCCGGTGAACCGGGAGTGCATCTACGAGGAATGCCGCTTCTTCAACGTGGAGCAGCGCGACTGCAATCTCATGATGGCCAGCCGGGCCATGCTGCTCGTGGCCGGCCCGGGCGCGCCGCGGGCGAGCGCGACGCCGGGGGTCACGGGCGCCGAGCTTCTCGACATGGAACGGCGGCTGACCGAGCTGGGAAAGGGGCTCCTGCACTCCTCCCTCGAGGTGCAGGGCGTCGTGCGGGAAGCCGGCCATGCGACCATCGGGCGCGTGGCCGAGGCGGGCGACTCGCTCTCCCGCCAGGTCGCCGAGATCGCCGCGCGGCTGGGCGCCGGCCCCCAGGAGCTCGAGTCGCGCCTCGCGACCTCGCTGCAGGAGCTCGAATCACGGGTGATGGCCGGCCGGATGGAGAGCGAGACCCGGCTCTCCGAAAGACTGCAGGCCTGCCTGGGCGAAATGCAGACCATGCTCCAGACGACCCTGGCCCCGCTGCAGGCGCGGCTCGACGAGCAGTCTCGCGGGGTCGGAGTGACCGCAGCCGCGACGTCACAAAGCATCGAACAGCTCCAGTCGATCGGCGAGCTGCAGCAGAAGATCGCCGACCGGGTGCTCGAGGAGCTGGCCCTGGTCAGCGCCACGTCGGCGAAGCTGGAGCAGGCGGTGGCCTCCCTGGACAAGAAGATGGACCGGGCCGCCGACGAGTCCATGCAGATCTCCCAGCTCATGACTCTGGTGAAGGGACAGGCGGAAAGGACCCACGCCGCCATGCGCTCCATCAACGAAGGCAACCGCTCGGTCATCCAGGCCATCGAGACCCAGCTGAAGCGCGACCAGGCCGATCTCTCGCGGCGCGCCCGGGAGGAGGCCCAGGAGTGCAACAACCGGGGCGTGGCCCTCTATTATCGGGGCGCCTTCGAGGCGGCCCAGGCGGCCTTCCGCCAGGCCATCCATCTCCTGCCGGATTACGCCGAAGCGCACAACAACCTCGGGCTCGTCCTGTCGAAGATGGGGCAGGAGGCCGAGGCGGTGCAGGTCTTCCAGGAGGCGCTGCGTCTCGACCCGGCCATGAGCGAGGTCTACAACAATCTCGGGTTCCTGTACCACACGACGTCCCATTTCGATCGGGCGGTGGAGATGTTCGGCCAGGCGATCCAGAACAGCTCCGACTCCGCGGTCGCCTACGCCAATCTCGGGAACTCCCTGTACAAGATGAAGCAGCCCGCGAAGGCGGTGGAGGCCTGGCGCCGCGCCCTCGAGCTCGACCCGATGAACGAGCCGGCCCGACGCAGCCTGCGCATGTTCCAGCAGGACACCGCGAACAACTAGGAGGGCCAGGTGGCTTCACCCGGCAGGGACATCTACCAGCGATTCGAGCTCCAGGTGAGGACGCCGAAAAAGCGCACCCTGCTCGACGCCTTCCTGCCCGCCCCCGAAAGCCTCGAGTCGTCGGTCGCGCCCCAGATCCCCCCGCCGATGCCGGTCCCCGAGATGTCGCCCGAGGAGATGAGCTACTACACCTCGAGGCGGGACCGCGACGACGAGCCGCCGGCCGAGGAGCCGAAGCCCCGCGCGAAGAAGAAGGCCGTCGCGAAGAAGAAGGAAGCGGCGAAATCGCTCAAGGACGAGATCGCCGAGTTCATGAGCCGCGACGGGGCCGGCCTGGCGCCCGACGACGACCTCTCCGCCTCCATCAGCTCAGCGCTCGACCCCAAGCCCGATCCCGAAAAGAAGGACTGAGGTCCTCCGCCTCATCGGGGGTTCGGACTATGATCGTGCGGCGCGGCCGCGCGCCGCCTCCGATGCGAACGATTGAAGGCCACCACGACTTCTCGGTCCTGGAGGATCGCCTCGCGGCGCTCGTCCAGGAAGCGCGCGGCGGGAGCCCGTCCCTGCCGCCGCCCGTCGCCGTGGTCGCTCCCACGCGCGGCCTTCTGGCCTACCTGCAGGTCACGCTGGCGGACAGGCTGCCGGTCCTGGCCAACGTCCACTTCTTCAGCCACGTGTCGCTGGCGGAGGCCGCGGGCGCCGCGACCGGATCGCCCGCGCCGGACCTGCTCGGCGACGACGCCAGGATGACGATCCTCTCGGGGCTGGTCGAGGAGCGCGGCGGCGCGCTGGCGGAGTACGTCGGCCGCCGGCCGGGAAGCCTCGCCGCCATCCTGTCCACCCTGAACGATCTGCGCGAGGCGTGCGTGCCGGCCGGTGCCGCGGCCAGGACCAAGGGCCTCTCGGCCCGCGGGAATCAGATCCTCGACCTGCATGCGGCGTACTCGGAGAGGCTCGATGCCCCCGGCTCCCGGGTCACCGACCGCGCCCGCTGGATCCGGGAATCGGCCCCCGCCGTCCGGGAATTCTGCCGCCGCTTCCGTCTGGTGATCCACTACGGGGCGTACGACCTGATCGGCGTCAACCTCGAGCTCCTGCGCGCCGTCGAGGCCTCGGAGGCACCGCTGGTCCTCCTGGTCCCGCACCACGCCACCTCCCCCGCCTACGAGATCGCCGGGCGGTTCTGGCCGGAGATGCTCGGAGAGCGGCCGGCGCCGCTCCCCGACGCGCCTTCCGACCGACTGCTGGCCGCGCGGCTCCCCTTTCTCTACCGGGAAGGATCCGGTCCGGCGCCGCGCGATCCCGAACCGGCGCCCCGCGTCCGCTTCTTTCACGCCCAGGGGGCGGCGGCCGAGCTGCGCGAGGTCGTCCTGGACATCGTGAGCCGGTGCGCCGATTCGAGCATCCCGCTGCACCGCATCGGCGTCATCGCCCGATCCCTGGAGCCTTACGCCGCCTGGCTCCGGCCGATCTTCTCGGAGCACGCGCTCCCCTTCACCACCTCGGAGTCCCTGGGCGCCGTTCGCGAGTCACGGGTGCAGGCCGCCCTGCAGCTGGCCCGCGCGATGCTGCGCGATTTTCCCCGCCAGCCGCTGATGGATCTCCTCCGGGGAGGTCTGCTGCGGATCCGGGGAGGCGGCCCGTCCTCCCGCGCCCATGCCTGGGACCGGCTCAGCCGCTCCTGGCACATCGCCGGCGGGTACCGGACCTGGACGCAGGACCTGCCCCGCTGGATCCAGGACTGGGAGCCCTACGTCCCGCCGGATGCGAGCGAAGACGAGCGCGCCCGACAACGCGGGCGCAAGGCACGCCTGACGGAGGACACGGCCTCCCTGGTCTCGGTGGTGGATCGACTCCGACGCGACGCCCGTCCCCTGGAGGGGGCCGCGTCCTGGAGCGCCTGGGCGGAGGCGATGGATGCGCTCCTCGTCGAACGGGTCGACGGCTTCGATCCCCCGGCGGCGGAAGCGCAGCACGACCCCGGGGCCTCGGCGGTGCGCGCCGTCCTGCGGGACATGGGGCGCCTCGACGCCGCGGGCGTGCCGCTCCGGCGGGGATCCGCCCTGGCGTTCTTCGAGAAGGCCCTGACGCGCGCCATGGTACCGATCGGTTCCCACGGCGGCGCCCCGCGGCGGGACAGGGACAACGGCGGTGTCCGCGTGCTCGACGCCATGCAGGCCCGGGGCCAGGCGTTCGACGACGTCTACCTGATCGGATTCAACGCCGACCTGTTTCCCAGGCGGACCACCGAGGACCCGTTCCTGCCGGACCGCGACCGCCTCCTCCTGCGGGAGCGCCTCCGCCTCCCGGTTCCCGTCAAGACGACGGGGCCGCAGGAGGAGCGTCTGCTGCTCGCCCACCTGATCGGGTGCGCGCGCCGCCGCCTGACGGTGTCCTGGCAGCGGGCCGACGATTCCGCGAAGGCCCGCGTCGCCAGCCTGGCGCTGCGGGAGGTGGCCCGCGCGGTGCACGGCGCGCCGCTCCTGACACGGGTCGTCGCCGATGCCCGTCGCGTGAAGGCGCATCCCGCCGAGGCCGGGGAGGACGCGGCGCGCCGCTTCGGCATCCTGCCGCCCCTGGACGCGTGCGTCAACGTGGCCCTGCAGGGGCGCTCGCCCGGGCGCCTCCTGGAGGCCTTCGCGGGGCTGCCGCTGCCGCCGGTGAGGCAGGGATACACCGACGCGCTGCGGGCCGGCCTTTCGATGCTGTCGGCGATCGAGCCGTGGACGGGGACGGGGGCCGCCGGCCTGCGATTCGACGCCTTCGTGGGGGAGGCGGCGCAGCGGCCGGATCGGCTGTCCCCCTCCCGCCTCGAGGTGCTTGGATCCTGTCCGCAGCACTACTTCTTCCGCCACGTCCTGCGGGTGCAGGAGATGGCGGAGGTCCGGGAAGGGTACGAGCTCGACGCCCGCGAGGTCGGCACCGCGGTCCATGCGGTCTTGCACGACCTGTATCGGGAGCTCTCCGCTCCTGACGGCTCTCTTTCCGAATCCGTGCCGGGCGATCTGGCGCGCCGCGCGGTCGAGCTCGCCCGGCGATCGTGGGAGCGCCACACCCGGATCCTGGCGGCGCGCGCGCGATCGCATTACCCGCTCCTGTGGGAAACCACCGAAACGCTCTGGCTGAACGCCCTCGCCGCGTTCCTCGCCCGCGACCTGCCGGCCCTGCTGCGGCAGCGGGCGCGCTTGGCGGGACTCGAGAAGGAGGCCGCCGCCCGACTGGGTCCCGGTGATACCGGGACGTCCCCGGAGGTCCGGGGCCGGTTCGATCGGATCGCCGCCGGCGACGAGGGGGTCGTGGTGAGCGACTACAAGACATCCGGCGATCTGGAGCGCCACGTTTCGCCGGCGCGCATGCTCAAAGGACTGAGCCTCCAGATGCCTCTCTACCTGCTCCTGGCGGAAACGCTGGCGGCCCGCGGCGAGCTGGAAGCGCCTCCGGTCCGCGCCGAGGTCCTGGGCGTCGGCCCCGGGTACGATGACGACGCGCGCGCCCCCCTCGAGGCGACCGCTCTCGCGAGCCATCGCGAGGCGATTCTCGAAACTCTCGGGGTCCTCCACGGGCTCAGCGCCTCGGGGAGCTTCCCGCTCAACGAATCGAGCTGGCTCTGCGAGCGCTGCCCTTACGCGAGGGCCTGCCGCCGCTGGCACGTCCCGACGCTCAGGCGTATCGCCTCGGCGCCCGGCGCCTCGGACTACGCGCTGGTGCGACACAAGAACACCCGACAGCCGACGCTCGAGACGGTCCTGCAGAGAGGAGGCGGGGAGGAGACATGAACCTTTCCGACGCGGCCGACCGGCGGCGCGCCGCCACCGAGTTCGATCGCAACCTGGTGGTGGTCGCGGGGGCCGGGACCGGCAAGACGGCGCTTCTGGTGGAGCGCGCGCTGAACCTCGTCGCCGGCGCCGGGATCCCGATCGGGCAGCTGGCGGCGATCACCTTCACCGAGAAGGCCGCCGCCGAGCTGCGCGAGCGGCTGGCCGCAGGCCTCGAGGAGCTCCATGCCCTGGCGGCCGGGAGCGCCCGGGCGGACGCCGCAGGCGGGGCCACGGAAGCGGCGCGCGCCTACGCCTGGCTGAAGAACGAGGCCGGCGCGGACGCGGAGGCCATCGCGCGGCGCGCGCTGGCCGCGCTTCTCGACCTCGACTCCGCGTCCGTCTCGACCCTGCACGCCTTCTGTTCCGAGATCCTGAGGCGCTTCCCGCGCGAGGCGGGAGTCGACCCGGCCTTCCGGGTGGACGAGGGGCCGATCTTCAGGTCCCTGTTCGAGGAGGAGTGGGATCGCTTCCTCCTGGACGAGATGGGGCCGGGCGCGCGGCGCGCCGAGATCTGGCGTCGAGCCCTCGGACACCCGGGCGCCCTGGAGGCCGTCCGCGCCCTCGGCCCGGTCCTTGCGCTGTTCCGGCTCCCCTGGGATCCGGAGCGCGAGCCGGGCTGTCCCGCAGGAGGCGCGCGCGATCTCCTGGCGGGGGAGATCGCCCTCATGGTCGACCGGATCGCCGGGATGCGCCGGCGCGCCACGGGCATGAACCGCAACATGGAGCGCTTCCTGGATCAGTCCGCGCGCTGCCTGCAGGCGTATGCCGCAGGCGGCGCGTCCTCCCTGGCTTCGGTGCAAGGAGAATGGTCCTTCCGGGAGTACCTCGACAAGGACATCCCCTCGCCCGGCCAGAAACTGTCGGGCTGCACGCCCGAGGAGGTCAGGGAAACGGCCGGCGAGGCCCACGAGCTCGTCGTGACGCTCTCGCGGGTGGACGAAGAGGCCATCGCCGCCATCGTCGAGGCCGCCGCGCCGCTGGCCCGCAGGGCGCGCGAACGGCTCCTGGCATCCGGGTACGTCTCCTTCGACGGCCTGCTGCGGCTGGCGCGCGACCTGCTCGCGGGGCACCCGGAGATCCGGCGCGAGCTCGGCGGGCGTCACCGGGCCATCCTGGTCGACGAGTTCCAGGACACCGATCCGCTGCAGTACGAGATCCTGTTGTTCCTGGCGGAGGAGCACGGCGATCCGTCGAGCGATCCGTACGCCGCCCGCATCGCTCCGGGGCGCCTGTTCATCGTCGGAGATCCGAAGCAGTCGATCTACCGTTTCCGGGGGGCCGACATCGCGGCCTATCGGCGCGCCGTGGATCGGATTGCCGCCCGCGGAGGGGATCGACTGACCCTGAACAACTCGTTCCGGAGCCCCTCGGGGATTCTCGAGCCCCTCAACGCCTTGTTCGAAGCCTTCATCGGACGCGAGTCGACGGGGGAGCAGCCGGCCTACGAACCGATCGTCTCCGCCCTGCAGGCGGCGGAGGACCGCGCGCCAGCGCTGGAGATCTGGTCCGTCGCGGCCGTCGGCGGCGTCGAGGAGCGCCGGCGCGCCGAAGGCGAGGCCATCGCCGCGTGGATCTCCGAACACCTCGACCGGCGGGAAGCGACCGGCGAACCGCTGCAGCGCCGGGGCGTCGCCCTCCTGTTTCGCGCTCTGACGAACGTGGGGGTCTATGCACAGGCCATGAGGAACGCCGGCCTCGAGTTCGTCGTGGAAGGAGGCAAGAACTTCTACGAGCGACCCGAGGTGGGGGATCTGATCGCCTTCCTTCGTGCCGCGTCCAATCCCAACGACGGCGCGGCGGCGCTCGCCGTCCTGCGCGGCCCGCTGGGCGGCGTGGACGACGCCGAACTGGCCGCCTTTGCCGCCGCCGGAGGGCGTCTCGACTCGCCGTGGCCGGCCGGTCTCGACGGCGCGCGCTTTCCGGGCGTTCGCCGCACGCTGGATTTCCTCGCATCGTTTCGCTCCGACATGCGCGGACAGTCCCCGGACGACAGCATCAGGGCGGCGCTGCGCCAGACGCCCCTGCTGGTGCTGCACGCCTCCCAGTTCGAGGGGCCGCAGCGGGTGGCCAACCTCAACAAGCTGTCCGCCCGCGCCGAGGATCTCGCCCGCCGCGGGCTGTCCCTGGAGGAGACCCTCGGGGCCCTCGAGGAGGAGTTCCAGGAATCCCGGGACGAGGGGGAGAGCCCGCTGGCGGACGAGACCGTGGACGCGGTCCGCATCCTGTCCGTGCACAAGGCCAAGGGACTGGAGTTTCCCGTCGTGTTCGTGCCCGATGTCGGACGCGAGCGCAGGAGCGGCGCGCTTCCCGGGTTGGAGGCCGGCTGGGTGGAGGGCCCGGAGGAAGGCCTCCTCGCCGTCAGGCTGAAGGACGGGACGACCAATGCGGCGTGGATCCGGCATGCGCGATCGGCCCGGCGTCACGAGGAGGCCGAGGAGAAGCGGGTCCTCTACGTCGCCTGCACCCGGGCCATGAACCGACTGATCCTGGTCAACAGCAACGACGGGCGCCGCGCTCCATGGCGCGACGCGCTGGCGGCCCTGGGCTACTCGACCGCAGGGGGATTTCCGGCGGCCGGCGTCCTGCCGGGAGGGTCCGTCGCGCACCGGATCATCCCGGCGCCCGCGACGCGGCCGGTCTCCGCGCGGCCGGCTGTCGACCCCCTGTGGCGGGAGGCGGCGCTCTCGTTCGAGCGGGCCGCCGCCGACCTGGCGGCGACGCGGCCTCCCCTGCGCTCGCCGGCAGGCGCTGCGGACGCCTCGCCGCAGGGCGGGACGGAACTCCTCGAGGGCCCGCGACGCGCAGCGCCGTCCCGCGCGGCGCGCCCGGCGGATCGGGCGCGCGACGCCGCCCGGCTCGCGGGGAGCGCCCTGCATGCGGCGCTCGAGCGGTGGGATTTCAGGTCGCGGGCGCTGCTCCGCGATCTGGCCCGCCAGGCCGTCGATCGCGTCCTGTCGGAGGAATCGGACGGGGCCGTCTCCTCCGGTCTCCGCGCCCGGGTGACGGAGGAAACCGGCGGCATCGTGGACGAGATCCTGCGCTCTCCCCTGCCGGCCCGCCTCGCCTCCCGCTCGATTCTCGGCCGCGAGGTCCCGCTGATCTTCCGGGACGAGCGGGGCGTGACCTGGTCCGGCGTGTGCGACCTCATCTACCGTGACGAGCGCGGACAGGTCGTGGCGGCCGACTACAAGACCGAGCGCCTCGACGGCGACCCCGGCCCCGCGGCGGAACGGTACCGGCCGCAGATGCGGCTCTACGTGGAAGCGCTCCGGCGCGCCCTGCCGGGCGAAACGGTGCGCGCCGAGATCCTCTTCGTTCGCTCCGGAATCAGCGCGGCGCTTTGAGGCGCTCGAGCGCCGCGTCCCAGTCGAACGGGGCGATGTCCTTGGGATCAGGCGCGAACAGGCGGTGCTCGAGGCTCAGGTCGGTCGACGAACCGTCCGCCGCCTCCTCCAGCCAGAGGCGCACCACGGACGGGCGCTCCTCGAGCCAGGTCAGGACGAGGAAGCGATCGGGATCCCAGACCACGAAGCGCCCCTTGACGGGGGGACGGCCTTCGCGCTCGAGGCGCAGCTCCCCACCCAGGGTGGCCTCGGCGACGGCCCGGTCGGCGATCCAGGAGGACAGGCCGGCCGAGGTCGTGAAGCGATCGAAGTTCGCCTCCGCCCCGCCGGGCAGGCGGGCCTCGTGGAAGCGCGAGCGGTTGACCATGCCGCGCGCCGCTTCCAGGTAGAGCTTCAGGACCTGGACCTCCGACTGCCAGCCCTGGTCCACGGTGCGGAAGGCGTCGTCCCAGGCCTCCTCCCCCGGGAAGCCGGCGTGCGACACCGTCAGGATCGTCCCGTCGCGCCACGCTTCCAGGCTGAACTCCAGCGTGGTCTCGGTCTCCTCCACCCTGGTGCTGAGGCGCAGGTATACCTGTGGTTCGAGCGTGACGAATTCTCCCGACGCGACCAGCGCATCAGGTCCGGCGCGCCCGGTCCCCTCGCCGAACACCCACCGGTAGGAGCCGCCGGGGCGCAGGTCGACGCTCGCCTCCGACACGAACCAGCGCGACAGCTCGCCCGGGTCGGTCAGCGCCCTGTAGACCTCGGCCGGGGAGGCATGGATGCCGACGCTGTGACGGCTGCAGCGGTCCGGCTCCAGGGTCAACCCCCGGGGTTCTTCGGCCATGCTCGGAGTCCTCTCTCGCGGGGAACGACGGGCGATTCTCGCCGATGGGACCACTCCCCTGTCAAGGCTTTTCGGCCGATGCTACAATCCCCGCCGTTTTCTCACATCGGAGGCCTCCTCATGTCGACGCGCGTCACCACGGGCGCCCTGGCCGTCGCCGCGGCGCTCTGCTCCCTGTCGATCCCGTCCCGCCCGCTGGCCGCGTCCGCCGAGGGCCCCACGCTCATCCGCGGCGGCACGCTCCTGACCGTGACGCACGGCACGATCGAGAAGGGGGACCTCCTGATCCGCGACGGAAAGATCGCCGCCATCGGCCCGAGCCTCGAGGCGCCGCGGGGGGCGCGGGTGATCGACGCGACCGGACGCTACGTGATGCCGGGGATCGTCGACACCCATTCCCACATGGGGGTCTACCCGTGGCCCGGAGTCGACGCCAACAGCGACGGCAACGAGCTGACCGACCCGATCATGCCGGCGGTGCGGGCCATGGACGCCGTCTGGGCGGAGGACCCCGAGTTCGAGAGGGCCCGGGCCGGCGGCGTCACCACGGTGCAGATCCTGCCGGGGAGCGGCAACCTGATCGGCGGCGAGTCGGTGACCGTCAAGCTGCGGCCGTCGGCCGACGTCACCCGGATGCTCTTCGCGGGGGCGCCGCGGGGCATCAAGATGGCTCTGGGCGAGAACCCCAAGAGGGTGTATGGCGGTCGCACCAAGTCCCCTGCGACGCGCATGGGGAACATGGCGGTGTTCCGGGACGCCTTCAACGCCGCGCGCAATTACAAGACCAAGTGGGACGCCTGGCGCGCCAAGAAGGAAGCGGACCGCGGGGCGCCGCCCGATCGGGACCTGAAGCTCGAGACTCTCGTGGACGTCCTGGAGGGAAAGATCCGGGTGCACGTCCACAGCTATCGCAAGGACGAGATCCTGATGTTCCTGAAGATCGCCGACGAGTACGGCTTCAAGGTGGCCTCCTTCCAGCACTGCCTCGAGGCCTACAAGATCGCCGACGAGCTGAAGCGGCGCGACATCGCCGTGGCCACCTTCGCGCAGTGGTGGGGCTTCAAGGTCGAGGCCTGGGACGGCATCCCGCACAACGCGGCGCTTCTGGCCCGGAAGGGCGTGCGCGTCAGCCTGCACTCCGACTCGGGGACGCTGGTGCAGCGTCTGTACGCGGAGGCCGCGGTGGCCGCGCGCTACGGCCTGTCCGAGGAGGACGCGCTCCGCGCCATCACCCTCAATGCCGCCTCGGCCCTCGGCCTCGAGGATCGCATCGGCTCACTCGACGTCGGCAAGGATGCCGACATCGCCATCTTCACGCGCCACCCGCTCGACGCCTATACCCTGGTGGCGGCCACCCTGATCGACGGCGAGGTGGTCTACGATCGCGGGACGATCCCGACGCCCGCCGGCCTGCCGGCCCCTCCCCCGCCGCCGAAGGGACCCTCGGGCCCGCCCGCCGCCGACCTGGTTCCCGCTGCCGTCGCAGTGAACGAAGCGGGGCTTTACGCGTACGTCGGCGCGCGCGTGCATACCATGGCCGGACCGCCGATCGACGACGGCACGGTCATCGTCGAGAACGGCACCATCAAGGAGGTGGGGGCCGGGCTCAAGCCCCCGGCCCGGGCGACGGTCGTCGACGCGAAGGGACTTCAGATTTTCCCGGGGTTCATCGAGCCCCACACCAGCCTCGGGCTTTCCGAGATCGACCTGGTGCAGGTCATGCGGGACGAGGACGAGGGGACCGACCCGCTCGCCCCGCAGCTGCGAGCCATGGACGCCTATTACACCGAGAGCGAGCTCATCCCCGTCGCCCGCCTGCACGGCCTGACCGCCGCCTTCGCGGCCCCGGGGGAGGGGGACGTCTTCGCGGGAGTCGGCGCGGTCGTCCATCTGGACGGCGGAACCCCCGACCAGGTCCTGGTGCGCGACGGCGCCGCCCTGGTCGTCAACCTCGGCGAGACTCCGAAGGAGCGCTTCGGGGCGCGCAACCAGAGCCCCGCGACCCGGATGGGGACCGCCGCCGTCGTGCGCGACGCCTTCACCAAGGCCAGGGACTACCGGGCGAAGTGGGCGGATTACGAAGCGAAGCGGAAGGAGCGTGGCGCGAAAGGGACCGCTTCGGGCAAGGGGAAGGACGAGGGCCCGCCGTCCCCTCCCGATCGCGACCTCAAGATGGAGGCGCTCCAGCCGGCTCTCTCGGGGACGATGCCGGTCTTCGTGAGGGCGCACCGCGTCGACGACATCCTGACCGCCGTCCGCCTGGCGGAGGAATTCAAATTGAAGCTCGTGATCAGCCATGGCACCGAGGCCTACAAGGTCGCCGACCTTCTCGCCGCGCGGAAGATCCCGGTCGTGGTCGGCCCGATCACCGTCCAGCCGGAGCGCATCGAGACGCTCGGGGCGATCTACGACAACGCCGCCCGCCTGTCGCGCGCCGGCGTCACCATCGCCATCCAGACCGGCGAGTCCCTCAACGCCCGCATGCTGCCGTACGAGGCGTCCCTGGCGGTCGCGTACGGGCTCCCCTGGGAGCAGGCGATCCGCGCCCTGACCGTGAATCCCGCCGAGATCTTCGGCGTCGCCGATCGGATCGGGAGCCTCCGCCCCGGGCTGGACGCCGACCTGATCGCGACCGACGGCGATCCGCTCCAGCCTTTGGCGCGGCTGCGCCACCTGATGATCAAGGGGCGCCCGGTGCCCTTGACCAGCCGCCAGACGGCCCTGTACGAATCCTGGCGTCGATGACCGATCCCGTCCATAGTGGCGCTCAGAGTGTGGAAGCGAAGCACATGGGTTTTACGACCTCCCGGTCCATGTCAATCACTCATCAAGCTTCACGCCAGGACTCCTCTCCCTCTGGATCGAGGATTCGCGGCCGTGACCGACCTGCGCTGCGTTCACGGGTGGACATTTGACCGCGGACAGGTGCTGCCCGTGAACACTCCCATGAACTCGTCTCCTCACCACACTCTCGGCGCCACTATGGATCCCGTCTGCGGCATGGAGGTTGATCCCGACCGCGCCGCCGCGAAGCTCGAGCACGAAGGCAGGACCTACCTGTTCTGCTGCGAGGGCTGCCGGGACCGCTTCCGCGCCGCCCCGGGGGCCTACCTCGCGGCCCCCGCCCGCTCCCCTGCCGTCCACTCGCCCGCCGCTCCGGCCGGACATCCGGCGCATGCGCCTGGCGGGCCGCACCCCCCACCGGACGCGCGATACACCTGCCCGATGCACCCCGAGATCGTCCGCGATCGCCCCGGCGCCTGCCCGATCTGCGGCATGGCCCTGGAGCCGGTCGTTCCCTCCCTCAATGAAGACGACGGCGCCGAGCTCCTCGACATGACCCGGCGCTTCTGGATCGGCCTGGTCCTGACCGTTCCCCTGTTGCTTGTCGCCATGTCCGGGATGGTGGCGGGCTCGAGGGTGGACCATGCGGGAGCCTCCTGGCTCCCCTGGCTCCAGCTGGCGCTTGCGACGCCTGTCGTGGCCTGGTGCGGCCGGCCGTTCTTCGAGCGCGGATGGGCCTCGATCGTCCATCGCCGGTTGAACATGTTCACTCTGATCGCCCTCGGCACGGGGGTGTCCTATCTGTACAGCGTCGCGGCGACCCTTGTCCCGGACCTGTTCCCCGCCTCGCTGCGCTCCCACGGCGGACAGGTGGGGGTGTATTTCGAAACGGCCGCCGCGATCACCGTCCTGGTGCTTCTCGGGCAGGTCCTCGAACTGCGCGCGCGCTACCGGACCGGCGGCGCGATTCGGGCGCTTCTCGGGCTGCAGCCGCGCACGGCCCGCCGATTGAGGGACGACGGCGCCGAGGAGGACGCTCCCCTCGACCGCGTGCTCCCGGGCGATCGGCTGCGGGTGCGGCCTGGAGAGAAGGCACCCGCGGACGGCGTCGTCCTGGAGGGACGAAGCGCCGTCGACGAGTCGATGATGACCGGCGAGCCGCTCCCCGTCGCGAAGGGGCCGGGCGATCGGCTGATCGGCGGCACGGTCAACGGGACGGGGAGCCTGGTGATGCGGGCCGAGCGGGTCGGCGCCGACACCCTCCTGGCCCGGATCGTCCGGATGGTGGGCGAGGCGCAGCGCAGCCGCGCCCCGATCCAGAGGCTGGCGGACGTCGTGTCGTCGTGGTTCGTGCCGGCCGTGATGGCCGTGGCCCTCGCCGCGTTCCTCGCCTGGCTGTACGCGGGACCTGAACCGCGCCTGGCCCATGCCCTGACGGCGGCCGTGGCCGTCCTGATCATCGCCTGCCCGTGCGCGCTGGGGCTCGCCACTCCCATCTCGATCAGGGTGGCGACCGGGCGCGGGGCGACGGCGGGGATCCTGGTCCGCGACGCCGCCGCCCTGGAGAGCCTCGAAAGGGTGGACACCCTGGTGGTCGACAAGACCGGCACGCTCACCGAGGGGCGGCCGCGGCTCACGACGGTCGTGGCCGCGCCCGGAATCTCCGAGGAGGAGGTGCTGCGCCTCGCGGCCGCGCTCGAGGCCGGCAGCGAGCACCCCCTGGCCGCGGCGATTCTCACGGGCGCGCGCGAGCGCGGCATCCGGACGGCCGCCGCCTCCGACTTCGAATCGCAGACCGGCGCCGGAGTCACCGGGATGGTCGGCGGCCGGCGCGTGGCCCTCGGCAACCTCCCGATGATGGAGCGGGCCGTAACGGCATCCGGGCCGACGCCCGCCACGGGCCTTTCGGCAGCCGACCCTTCGGCCGGACTGACCCGGCGCGCCGACGAGCTGCGCCGGGAGGGGCAGACGGTCATGTTCCTCTCGCTGGACGGCCGCCTGTGCGGTCTCCTCGGGGTCTCCGACCCGATCAGGGCCACCGCCCCCGAGGCGATTCGCGACCTGCGCCGGGACGGCGTGCGTGTCCTGATGGTGACGGGGGACAACCGCACGACCGCCGAAGCGGTGGCGCGCCGACTGGAGATCGAGGAGGTCCGTGCCGAGGTGCTCCCGGCCCTCAAGGTCGAGATCGTCCGGAGGCTCCAGGAGGAAGGCCGGGTCGTGGCCATGGCCGGGGACGGCGTCAACGACGCGCCGGCGCTGGCGCGGGCCGACGTCGGGATCGCGATGGGGACCGGAACCGACGTGGCGATGGAGAGCGCCGCGATCGTCCTCGTGCGCGGTGACCTGCGCGGGATCCTCCGCGCCCGGCGCCTCAGCCGTGCGACCCTGCGCAACATCCGCCAGAACCTGTTCTTCGCGTTCGTCTACAACGCCCTGGGGGTGCCGGTCGCCGCCGGCGCCCTCTACCCTGCCTTCGGCCTCCTCCTGAGCCCGATGATCGCCGCCGCGGCCATGAGCTTCAGCTCGGTCACCGTCATCACCAACGCCCTGCGGCTCCGTCGCGCGCGCCTGTAGTAGAATCGATCTCCCCTGCCAGGGAACCGAGTCACCGAACAGACAAGGAGGATCCATGCCGAGTCGTCGCGTCCTGATCGCCGTCGTGTTCGCTGTCGTCGCCGCATGGTGCGCCCCGCCTTCGGCCCAAGCGCTCGAAGAGCTGGCCATCGGCGCCCAGGGCGCCGGCTTCACCCTCAAGGGCACCGACGGCAAGACCCACTCGCTCGAAAGCGTCGCCGGCACGAAGGGGACCGCCGTCATCTTCACCTGCAACGAGTGCCCCTACGCCAAGGGATACGAGAACCGCCTGATCGCCCTCGCGACGGACTACCAGGCGAAGGGGATCGGCTTCGTGGCGATCAACTCGAACGATCCGACGATCGTGCCGGGCGACGGGTTCGAGTTCATGGTCAAGCGCGCCAAGGACAAGAGCTTCCCCTACCCCTACCTGTTCGACGACACCCAGGAGATCGCCAAGGCCTACGGCGCCAGGGTCACCCCGCACATCTTCCTGCTGGACGCGCAGGGGAAGCTGGTCTACCGCGGCCGGATCGACGACTCGCTCGAGGAGGGCAAGATCAAGGAGCGCGACTTCTCCGCCGCGCTCGCGGCGATCGTCTCCGGCCAGCCGATCAAGGTCGCCGAGACCAAGGCGTTCGGCTGCGGCGTCAAGTACGCGAAGAAGTAGGGGCGTACCTCAGGAGCCGGCCCAATACTCGGACAGGCTCCTCGCTCAGTCCTGCGGCCGGCTGGTCGTCTGGTGCTGCGGCTTGCCGTCCTGGATGTCGAACCAGGGGACCTTGCTGCGCACGTAGATGTGGTACGCGGGGCGCTCCTTGAGCGGCGTGTCGAAGGTGGCGGCGGTCACCTCGATGAGCCCGTCCCCTTCCACGAAGCAGATGAGGCTCGAGCCGCACGACTTGCAGAACTGGCGCTGCGTGCCCGATTCCGCCTTGTGCGTCTGCAGCTGGTCTTCGCCCTTCACGAACGTGAAGGCGCGGCGCGGGAACTCCGCCCAGGTCACGAAGGCGGCGCCGCTGTTCTTGCGGCAGTCGGTGCAGTGGCAGTTGGCCAGGACGGCAATCGGGCCCTGCACCCTGTAGCGGACGCGGCCGCACTGGCAGGAGCCTTCGTACATGTCTTGGGAAGCGGTCATGGGCGGATCCTCCGAGGCCCCGACCCTAGCCCGCCGTGCTCCAGCCTGTCAAGGGCGGCGGGCGGGGGGCAGCGGCCTGTAGGACAGCACCGGGCGGGATACCGGAACAGGGCCTCGACCATTGACAGTTGCGAGCGCGGGCCCCATACATTCCGCATGGCCTCGCTCCGTCTCTCACGCCGTCGGGCCGCAGCCCGTGCCGTCCTCCTGGCGATGGCTCCCCTGCTGCTCGGCGCCACGTTTTCGGTCGCCGAGCTGACCCGGGGATCCGAGCGGATATTCAGGGGACGCTGCGTCGCCGCCCTATCCGAGACAGTGGACTTCAAGGGGCGGCCGCTCCAGGCGACGGCCTACTCCTTCAACGTGAGCGAGTACCTCAAGGGAGATGGCCCGCGCACGCTCTCCTTCCGCCAGGCGGGGACCCCCTTCCGTGCGACCAACGACCTCGGCCGCATCGCCGGCCTGACGGTGTTCGAGCCGGGAAGGGAGTACGTGATCTTCCTGCGGCCCGTAAGCAAGGCCGGGCTGACCTCGGCCGCGGGACGCGGCAAAGGCGTCCTTCTGATGACCGGGGAGGTCGCCCAGGTCTCGGATGCCGACGGCCGCGCTCCCGCGCCCGGCGCGGAGCGGATCGCCTACGAGGCGATCCGCCGGGCCGTCCGGCAGGTCCTCGAG